>JALORV010000323.1 GCA_025458735.1 Burkholderiaceae bacterium
GGCGAGCCCAGTGATGCCACCGCCACCGGTATTGCTGCCCGAGTCCGACCATGCCGAGCCGCTGGCGCCGACGCGCAGGCCGGAGGCACGTCCGCAGGATCCGGCTCCGCAGGTCGTCGACGAGGCAAAGCTCGCGCAGTCGCGTGCGCAGGACATGGAAGCGGCGCGGCAGGAGGCAGCACGGCGGGAACTGGCGAAGCAGGAGGCTGCGGCGGAAGACGCCGCGCGTGCGAATGCCGCACGAGACGAAGTCGTGCGTGCAGAGTCCGCGCGTGCGACGGCGGCACGGCAGGCAGCGGAGGCCGACGCACAAAGGCAAATGGAGACCGCCCGACGGGAAGCGCAGTACCAGGAGGCTGCGCGTCAGCAGGCGGCTCGGCAGGAGGCGGCTCGGCAGGAGGCTGTGCGTCGCGAGGAAGTTCAACGGGAGCTTGCCCGGCAGCAGGCAGCCCGACAGGAAGCGGAGCGCCAGGAAGTGGCTCGGCAGGAAGCGGCCCGTCAGGAGGCGGCGAGGCAGGAAGCGGCGAGGCAGGAAGCGGCGAGGCAGGAGGCACTTCGACAAGAGGCAGCTCGACAGGAGGCGAGTCGACAGGAGGTGATTCGACGCGAAGAAGCCAGGCAGGAAGCTGCACGTCAGGAGGCAGCAAGGCAGGAGGCAGCAAGGCAGGAGGCAGCAAGGCAGGAGGTCGCACGACAGCAACTGGCCCGGCAGCAAGCAGCGCTGCAGGAAACGGGCACGTCAGGAAGCGGCTCGACAGCAGGCCGCTCGGCAGGAAGCGGAGCGGCAGGAAACTGCGAGAGTCGAGGCTGCGCGGCTGGAAGCGGCGCGGGCGGAGGAGCGACGCGAAGAACGGTTGCGGGCGATCGGCCGGCAACTGGATGAAGAGGCTGCCCGCCGCGATGCCGGGACGGCAACACGACGGCCGCCGCTGCCCGACGTCCTGCCGGGCAGCGCACGGCGCGCGCGGCTGTTCGGCCGCGCCGACCCCAATGCGGAGCTGCTGCGCTACGCCGAGGCCTGGGCGCGCAAGATCGAGCTCAACATGACCTTCGACCTCGTGCGCGAGGCGGTCAGGCAGCCGCATCGCAGCCCGATGGTGACGGTGGCGGTACGCAGCGATGGTTCGGTGGAGTCCGTGACCTTTGTCGTTTCGAGTGGCGTCGCCGAGATCGACGAAGCCGTCCGGCGCGTGGTGCACAGCCAGGTCCCGTACGCGCCGTTTCCCCCAGCCCTGGCGCGCGACTTCGACGTCGTCGAGATACGCCGGACCTGGCACTTCGACGTCGCGATCCGGCTGTACTGAAGGCTGCCGCACGCCCGGGAACCGGCGGCACGCCCGGCATGTCCGCAAGACCAGGACGGCTGCCCGCGGTTGCCTACTTCGACAGCTGCCTCATCGCTCGCGTCAGGCCCTCGAGCGTCATTGGAAACATGCGGCTGCCGGCGAGCTGGCGAATGATCGACACCGATTGCCGGTACTGCCACAGGCCCTCGGGCTCCGGGTTGAGCCACACCGCCTTCGGAAAGGTCGAAAACAGCCGCTGCAGCCAGACCGCCCCGGCCTCCTCGTTGTTGTACTCGACCGAACCGCCGGGCTGCAGGATCTCGTAGGGGCTCATCGTCGCGTCGCCGACGAAGATCAGCTTCCAGTCGTGCGGGTACTTGCGCAGCACGTCCCAGGTCGGGAACTTCTCCGTGTAGCGGCGCCGGTTGTTGCGCCAGAGGTACTCGTAGACGCAGTTGTGGAAGTAATAGAACTCGAGGTGCTTGAACTCGCTCTTGGCAGCGGAGAACAGTTCCTCGGTGACCTTGATGTGCTCGTCCATCGTGCCGCCGACGTCGAGCAGCATCAGTACCTTCACGGTGTTGTGGCGCTCGGGCACGAGCTTGAGATCGAGCCAGCCCGCGTTCCTGGCGGTCGACTCGATCGTGTCGTGCATGTCGAGCTCGAGCTCGGCGCCCTCGCGCGCGAAGCGGCGCAGCCGGCGCAGCGCCACCTTGATGTTGCGGGTGCCGAGCTCGACCGTATCGTCGTAGTCGCGGTAGCCGCGCATCTCCCAGACCTTGACGGCCGAGCGTCCGCCCTTGCTCGGGCCGCCGACGCGGATGCCTTCCGGATGCGCGCCACCGTGGCCGAACGGCGAGGTGCCGCCCGAGCCGATCCAGCGGTTGCCGCCGTGGTGCGCGCCGTCCTGTTCCTCCAGGCGCTTGCGGAACTCCTCCATCAGCCGGTCCCAGCCGAGCATCTCGAGCTTTGCGATTTCCTCCGGCGTGAACGTGCGCTCGAGCATCTGGCGGAACCACTCCTCGGGGATCTCCTTCGCGAAGTCGAGCGTGGTGGTGACCCCCTTGAAGTATTCGCCGAAGGCACGGTCGAACTTGTCGAACTGTGTCTCGTCCTTGACGAGTGCGGAGCGCGAGAGGTAGTAGAACTGATCGAGAAGCGGAAGCCCGCCCTCCGGGCTCTGCGGACCGATCACGCCGCGCTTCAGTGCGTCGAGCAGCGTCAGCAGCTCGTTGATCGAGACCTTGAGCTTCGCCGCGCGCAGGTGGAAGAAGAAGTCGATCAGCATGGCGTCAGGCGTGGCGCGCCAGCCGCAGCTCGAGGTGCCGCTTCACGTCGGGCCACTCGGCGGCCAGGATGCTGAACATCACGGTGTCGCGCACACTGCCGTCCCGCCGCGGCTGGTGGTGCCGGATCACTCCATCCTTCTTCGCGCCCAGCGCGGCAATCGCCTGCTGCGAGGCGAAGTTGAAGTTGTCGGTGCGGAAGCCGACGACCGCGCACTTCAGCACGTCGAACGCGTGGCCGAGCAGCAGCAGCTTGCAGGCGCTGTTCACATGCGACTTCTGGCAACGGCGCGCGTACCAGGTGTAGCCGATCTCGACGCGGTCGACCGCGCCGACGATGTCGTGGTACCGCGTGGTGCCGACGATCGTGTCGTGTGCAAGGTCGCGCACCGCCCACGGCAGCATGTGGCCGGCCTCCTGGCCCGCCAGTGCGGCGGAGATGTAGGCATGCGCCTGCCCGGGCTCGGGAACCGACGTGTACCAGAGGGTCCACAGCTCGCCGTCGCGCGCTGCGGCGACCAGGCCATCGTGATGCCCGCGCGCCAGCGGCTCGAGCCGCACTCCGTGGCCCTCGAGCGTCACCGGCGCCGGCGCAAGCATGGCTCAGCGGTTGTTGCGCGCCATGAAGACGAGCCGCTCGAACAGATGCATGTCCTGCTCGTTCTTCAGCAGCGCGCCGGCCAGCGGCGGCACCGCGATCTTGTCGTCCTTCGGGGCGGAATCTGCTCGGCGACCAGCAGCTTCAGCCAGTCGAGGAGTTCGGAGGTCGACGGTTTCTTCTTGAGGCCCGGCAGCTCGCGCACGCCGAAGAACACCGCCAGCGCGTTGGCCAGCAGTTCCTTGCGCAGCTTCGGGAAGTGGACGTCGACGATGGCCTGCATCGTGTCCTTGTCCGGGAACTTGATGTAGTGGAAGAAGCAACGGCGCAGGAAGGCGTCCGGAAGCTCTTTCTCGTTGTTCGAGGTGATGACCACCAGCGGCCGGTGGCGCGCCACGACCGTCTGGCGCGTTTCGTAGACGTAGAACTCCATGCGGTCGAGCTCGCGCAGCAGGTCGTTCGGGAACTCGATGTCGGCCTTGTCGATTTCGTCGATCAGCAGCACCGACGGTTGCTCCGAGGTGAAGGCCTGCCACAGCACGCCGCGCACGATGTAGTTCTCGATGTCCTTGACGCGAGCGTCGCCCAGCTGCGAATCGCGCAGCCGGCTCACGGCGTCGTACTCATACAGTCCCTGCTGTGCCTTCGTGGTCGACTTGATGTGCCAGGCCAGCAGCGGCATGCCGAGCGCGCGGGCGACTTCCTCGGCCAGCATCGTCTTGCCGGTGCCGGGTTCGCCCTTGATCAGCAACGGCCGCTGCAGGGTGAGGGCGGCGTTGACCGCGAGCTTCAGGTCGTCGGTGGCGACGTAGGTGCTGGAGCCTTCGAAACGGGACATGTGCAGTGTCAGCGCGTGAGTGAGTGAGCGCTGGTCGAGTATACGCAGCGGCCCGCGGCTCGGACGCCATGCCGCCGCGGTCGCGGCCGGTGCCCGGACTCGATTACAATCGCGCCCGGCTCGCAGAGGGCGGGCCATGCGGTGGACCGGCCTCCGGCTCCGCGGTAACTCACACCACTCGATTCGGATGCTGCGGATGATGTCAACCCGATTGCTGCTGGCCGCTGTTGCGGCGGCGATGCCGCTTGCGGCGGTTGCCCAGGACAAGAAGGCGGCGCCGGCGGACGCGCCGGTGTCGATGTGCATCGGCTGCCACTCGATCCCCGGCTACCAGGCCTCGTTTCCGCAGGTTTATCGGGTACCGAAGATCGGTGGCCAGTCGCAGCAGTACATCGAAGCTGCGCTCAAGGAGTATCGCCAGGGCAATCGCGCGCATCCTTCGATGACCGGCATTGCAAAGGGGCTGACGGACGCGCAGATCGCCGCGGTGGCGGCCTACTATGCCTCGCGTGGCAAGGCAGGCGGGAACTGAAGATGAGCAGAACTCAGTGGTGGGCAGCGGCCGGTGCGGCCGTCATGGCAACCGCGACGGCGCCCGCAGCCGCGGCAGACATCGCGAAGGGCCAGCAACTGGCACAGGCGCAGTGTGCTGCCTGCCATGGCAAGGACTTCGCCAGTCCGGTTGACCCCAGCTATCCGAAGCTGGCCGGCCAGTACCCGGACTACCTCGAAAAGGCGCTGCGCGACTACCAGACCGGTGCGCGCAAGAACGCGATCATGGCGGGTCTCGCCAAGCCGCTGTCGCGCGACGACATCAGGAATCTCTCGGCCTACCTGGCCAGCCTGCCAGGTCCGCTCGACAACACCAAGCGCTGAGCACCGGCCTGCGGCGGCAGACCGTCGCCGCTTATCCGGCTCCGGCGCGCCGGCGCAGGCAGTCCAGATAGCGCTCGCTCATTTCCTCGGGCGGCAGGGCATGGCCGCTGCGCTGCGCGCTCCAGACGATCTCCCCCAGGCACTCCATCACCTCGTGCGCGGCGGCGTGCGCGTCGTCGCACCGCGCGAGCAGCCGCGCATGGGCCGCGCGGATGCCGGGCGGCTGATCGACTGACAGCTGTTCGGCAATCGCCAGGTGCATCGACAGGTGCAGGAACGGATTGGTGCGGCCGTCCTCGATGCGGTAGTCGGTCCCGGATCCTGCATCGATTTCGAGTTCGGCGTGGTACTCCGGGTGCGCGATGATCCAGTCGAGCGCCAGTGCCTCGATCGGAGCGAGCACGTCGCCCGCGCGATGCTTGCGCCAGGTGTCGCGAAAGAACTGGCGGACCGACTCCCGCGAGGGTGTGAACACGATCAGCCCGCTGCGCGCCGCGGCCGGGCCGCGGCCGGCGCTGCCGCCCTGGGATCGGTCGACTTCGGGCGGTAGTCGCACCACTCTGCAATCGGGCAGCGCCAGCACTCGGGCGTGCGCGCCTTGCAGATGTAGCGACCGTGCAGGATCAGCCAGTGGTGCGCGTCCTTGCGGAACGGCTCCGGCGTGAACTTCAGCAGCTTCTGCTCGACGGTACTGACCGTGGCGCCGGGCGCCAGCCCGGTGCGGTTGGCGACGCGGAAAATGTGCGTGTCGACCGCAATCGTCGGTTCGCCGAAGGCCGTGTTGAGCACCACGTTGGCGGTCTTGCGGCCCACGCCCGGCAGCGCCTCGAGCGCTTCGCGTTCGTGCGGCACTTCGCCCCGGTGGCGTTCGATCAGCAGGCGCGCCAGCGCAACGACGTTCTTTGCCTTGGTGCGATACAGGCCGATGGTCCGGATGTAATCGGCGAGTGCGTCTTCGCCAAGCGCAGCCATGGCGGCCGGCGTGCCGGCCTCGCGGAACAGCCGCCGCGTCGCCAGGTTCACGCTCCGGTCGGTCGCCTGCGCCGAGAGCACCACGGCGACCAGCAGCTGGAACGGCGTCGCGTACTCCAGCTCGGTG
>JALORV010000324.1 GCA_025458735.1 Burkholderiaceae bacterium
TTCGGCGCCGCCCTGTTCGCGGTCTCGGCGCTGTTGCGCGCCCTGAGTGCGCGTCTGGCCAGCCAGGAAAAACTCGCGCGCAGCCGCGGCCGCGATCTGCAGAACCAGCTCGCCATCAACCGGCTGGTGATCGCGCAAATGGACGAAGGCGTGATCGTCGTCGACCGGGCCGGGCGTGTCCGCGCCAACAATCGCGCCGCCCGGCGCATGCTCGGCCTCGAGTCCTCGGCGCAGCTCACCGGCGAGCGCCTGGCTGACATCCCCGCTGCCAGCGAGCTGGCGGTGGCGTTCACCGCATGGAGCGAAGGCGGCCGCAGCGAGGGCCTGTGGTCGAACACGATCGTTCCCACCGGAGAGAACGGAGCGGCAGTGGCGCCCGAGGCGCGCCTGCGCGCCCGCTTTGCCCGGCCGGCGGCACCCTCGACGGAGGAGTTCGTCATTTTCATCGAGGACGTGCGGGATGTGGAAGACCGGGCGCAGCAGCTGAAGCTCGCAGCAATGGGCCGCCTGACGGCGTCGATCGCGCACGAGATCCGCAATCCGCTGGCCGCCATCAGCAATGCCGGGCAACTGCTCAACGAGGACGCACGCGACCCGGTGCTCAAGCGCCTGGCCGCCATCGTGCGCGAGAACACGCAGCGGCTGAACCGGCTGGTCGAAGACGTGCTGCGGGTCGCCCGGCGCGAACCGCCGCTCGGCGACGAGATCGATCTGGCCGAGTTCGTGCGGGCTTTCCTGAGCGAGTTCGTGCGCGATCGCGGCATAGCGCCGCCGACCATCGAAGCGCAGTTCGCGCCGGACCAGCGCGTGAAGTTCGAGCAGTCACACCTGCGGCAGGTTCTTTACAACCTGGTCGACAACGGTCTGCGCTATGCGAGCGGCAAGCCCGGCAGCGTCTGCCTGCTGGTCGAACCGGCACCGGAGGGCGACCGGCCGCAGCTGTGGGTGCTCGATGACGGGCCTGGCATTCCCTTCGAGGCGCGCACGGCGCTGTTCGAGCCGTTCTTCACGACGCGCAACCAGGGCACCGGCCTCGGCCTGTATCTGGCGCGCGAGTTCTGTGTCACCAACCGCGCCGAACTGACCTACGCGGCGCGACGCGAGATCGACGGCAGCACCCGCGAGGGCTTCCTGCTCCGCTTCGGTCTTGGCTCGCGCGCCGACGCCAGCCTGCACGGCTTTCTGGATACCATTCCGGTGCGATGAACGACCCGCTGCCAGCCGACCTTTCGCGAGCTGCGCGCCAGTTGCCCGCCGTGCTGGTGGTCGACGACGAGGCGGACCTGCGCGAGCTGCTCTCGCTGACGCTGGTGCGCCTCGGGCTCGACGTCGATACCGCCGAGTCGGTGGCGGTCGCGCGGTCGCGCCTGGCCGGCCGCCGTTATTCGCTGTGTCTGACCGACATGCGCCTGCCCGACGGCACCGGGCTCGAACTGGTGCGCGAAGTCGCACAGGCCTCCGGTCCGCCGATCGCCGTGATCACGGCCTATGGCAGTGCTGAAAACGCCGTCGCAGCGCTCAAGGCCGGGGCCTTCGACTACCTGACCAAGCCGGTCGATCTGGACCAGTTGCGCCTGCTGGTGCGTTCCGCCGTCGGCGCGGCGGCTGCGACAGTGGCCAGCCAGCCCGGTCCGACCGCACCCGCCGAGGCTGCAGCGCTGCAGCGGCTGGTCGGCACGACGCCGGCGATGCGGCAGATGCGCGCGCTGATCGAGCGGCTGGCGCGCAGCATGGCGCCGGTGGCGATCTGCGGCGAGTCGGGCAGCGGCAAGGAACTGGCGGCGCGCGCCATTCACGATTTCTCGGCGCGCAGTGCCCAGCCGTTCGTTGCCGTGAACTGCGGCGCCATTCCCGAGACGCTGATGGAAGCGGAGTTCTTCGGGTACAAAAAGGGTGCGTTCACCGGCGCCGACCGCGATCGCGAAGGATTCTTTCAGGCGGCCGCCGGCGGCACTCTCTTTCTCGACGAGGTTGCCGATCTGCCGCTCGCCATGCAGGTCAAGCTGCTGCGTGCGATCCAGGAGCGGCGCGTGCGCAAGGTCGGCTCGCCCACCGAAGAGTCGGTCGATGTGCGGCTGGTCAGCGCCACGCACCAGGATCTCGCGGCGCTGGTGGCGGGCGGCCGCTTCCGCCAGGATCTCTACTACCGGCTGAACGTCATCGAGCTGCGGGTGCCGCCGCTGCGCGAGCGGCTCGACGACATCGAGATGCTGGCCAACGCGATCCTGGCGCGCATTGCCGAGCGCACGAAGGGGCCGGCCACGCGACTGTCGCCGGCTGCGCTGGCCGCCCTGCGGCGCCATCGCTTCCCGGGCAATGTCCGGGAACTCGAGAACATCCTCGAGCGTGCAGTGGCGCTGGCGGGCGACGACGTGCTGATGGCCGATGACCTGCTGCTGCCGGGACCCGAGCTCGACCTCGCGCTCGAGCCCGATCCGGTGCCGCTGGACGAGCCCGTCGCCGTCACCGCGGGTGGTGGCGCCGCCGCCACCGGTGGCTCCTACGAAGTCGAAGACGGCATCCCGTCGTCGCTGCCAGCATTCCTCGACGAGCACGAACGCAATGCGATCCGCGCTGCACTGGCCAAGACGCGCTACAACCGCACCGCGGCCGCCCAGCTGCTCGGCATCACCTTCCGGCAACTCCGCTACCGCATGCAGCGGCTGGACATCAAGTGAGTTCTGCGGTCGCGGCCATGGCGGGCCGCCGCGGCGCGCGCTGAGCACCCCATGCCGCAGCAGTTTCCGGTGATTGGGACCGATGGCTGGCTGCAAGGGTTGCGGCGGGTGGAATCCCC
>JALORV010000325.1 GCA_025458735.1 Burkholderiaceae bacterium
CATGAACGCGTGGGGCGTGACCGAGCTCAGGCCGGGCGACCGTGTCGAGGTGATCGGCTATGCGCTGGCCAGTGGCGACCAGCGCGTACTGCGCGTCGAATACCTGTTTGCCCAGGGCAAGGTCTTCGGACTGCGCTCAAGCCCGCAGTAACGGACGGCGCGGGGCCCGCGCTCAGGTCGCGGGCGCGCTGCCGACCGCTGCGGAGTCGCGCACCACGATATGCACGAACTGCAGCTTGGCCACCACCGGACGCGACATCACGAAAGGATAGAAGTCCTGCTGGCCCATGCTGCGCGCCAGCTCGTTCAGCACCATCGTCATTTCGATCCAGCCATTGAGCATCGACAGGAAACGCACCGCATCGGGCGCGTCCGGTGCGTACAGGTCGGCGGGCGTGAACGGCTCGAGGTCGGCCTCCAGGTCTTCGGCGTCGAGGCCGAAGCTCAGGGCGGTGCCCAGGCTGTCGACCACATGCAGGTAGTGCGCCCAGGTCTCGGCCCAGTCCTCCCACGGGTGGGTCGACGCATAGGAACTGATGTAACGGGTCGCCCAGTCCGCCGGCGGGCCATGGTCGTAGTTGGCCTTCAGCGCGGCGGCGTAATCGGCACGTTCGTCGCCGAACAGCGTGCGGAACGGATCGAGCCAGCGGCTGCTGCCGACCAGCCGGTCCCAGTAGTAGTGGCCGACTTCATGGCGAAAATGGCCCAGCAGCGTTCGATAGGGCTCGCGCAGCTCGTGGCGGATCTTCTCCCGGCGGGCGTCATCGGCCTCTTCGACGTTGAGCGTGATCAGCCCGCTGGCGTGGCCGGTCAACACCCGCTTGCCGTCCGCC
Source organism: Burkholderiaceae bacterium (assembly GCA_025458735.1). Next base: position 834 of record JALORV010000325.1, read on the forward strand.
GCCGAGCGCAGGAAGTCGAACATCAGGCCGCGCTCGGGATCGTCCGACAGGCGCGATCGCACCGGCAGCCCGAGCGCAAGAAGCTGCGAAACCAGGCGGCGCTTGGCGACTTCGATGGCAGCCCAGTAGCGTTGGTTGTCGGCATCTGCGAGATCCGGAATCGTGCGGTTGAGCCGGCAGGCGACGCATAGCGTCTGCGCCTCGTCGGCGCCAAGCAGCCAGTTGCAGCCGGCCGGCGTCTCGACATTCGCGCAGCGGCGGTACTCGCTGGCGTCACCTGCAACACGCCAGCGGCCGGGGCCGCTGCCGGGCGTCAGCGGCAGCAGCGCGAGGCGCGACGGCAGGTAGCCCAGCGGGGACTGGCACGCCATGCACAGCGTGTTGCGGAAGAAGACCGGACGGCCGCACTGGCAACGGAAGGATCGCGAGTGACGCGGCGCGGTGCGGCCGCGCCAGTTGAGCGACATCTCCTCGGCGACGGACTCGAAAAGGTTCGTCAAGACAGGTGCTCCCGGAAGCCGGGCGGCGGTGCTGCGCCGGCGGTGGACAGGCTGTGCGCAAGCATAGCGGCGCGGCGGGCGCTGCTGCCCGCTGGTACGCAACCGGGAGTGAACGAGCCTAGTAGCCCATCCTCGTGGAGGTATCGTCGAGATCCTCGACGGCGGCCTTGGCCGACGGCGGCAGCTTCGCGATGATCGCCTCGACCATGCGGACGTGCTCGGCTTCCTCCTCGCGCAGTTCCTCGAACAGAGCCCGGACCTCCGGTTGCGTCACGCTGCGCAGTGCCCGGTCGTAGAACGCGAAGGCCTTCTGCTCGGCGTGCAGCGCCACCTGGAACGCGTTGAACACCGACATGTTCCGATGCGTTGAGCCGACGTCCGGTGCCTCGACATCGAACAGATCATCGGGGCTGACGGTCGGCGGCCGGTCGCCGAACAGCGCGCGGCGGCGCTGCGCCAGTTCGTCCCCGTGCTTTTTCTCGTTCTCGGCCATCGACTGGAACACCGACCCGGCATCGTCCGCGTAGCCGGTGCCGAGCTGGCGAGAGAACAGCGTGTAGCGCTCATGGGCTTCGCGCTCGATCAGGCTGGCCAGATCGAGCGTGTCCATCAGGGTGAGGCGGGAGAAGTCGATACGGGCGGCCATGAATCCTCCGAGACGGGATCCGGATTGGCCGACCGGTGCCGCGGAGCGCGGACCAGCCGGCGAGCGGTTCACGTTAGCACCGCGTCGCGGTCCCGGCAGCGCCCGATCCGTCGCCCGCTTGATGCTGAGCAATCCGGCGCGACGGTGCCTGCCGGCGTACGGCTCGCCGGGCCGCGAGTCAGCGCCAGTCCAGCCCGCGCCGCTCGGCCATGGCGCGGCCGATCGACTGCCAGTCGCCTGGGTGGAGCGCGCGGCGCAGCGCCGGCAGCACGATCTGTTCCTCGATCTCGATGTGGCGGTCGTACATGGCTGCAAAGCAGGCCACCAGCGCACGGTCGAGCGTGCCGCCGGCGCCTTCGCCGGCGCTGATACGGGCCAGCGAGGCGTCGAGGCGGCGCCACAGATCGGCCATCGTCAGGTGCTCGGCCTCCACCCGGTCGAGCGCTGCCAGGGCTTCGGTCTCGCCCGGACCGCGCTCCCGCAGCAGCGGAAACAGGTCGACCTCCTCGTCCTCGTGGTGGCGCGGTGCCGCTTCGTTGAAGTAGCGGCGGATCGCCGCCGCCGATTGCTGCGCCTCCTCGTCGCAGCCGTGGCGCGTGATGTGCGCTTCGAGGCGCATCAGCAAGGCGGCGAAACGCTTGACGCGCTCGTGGCAGGCGAGCCACATGCCGACCGGGTCGTCATAGCCGGCGTCGGGGCTGCGGAATTCGATGGCGGACTTCATGCGGATGCGAGACCCAGGCGGAGTGTCGGCCGCGCGAGCGCCAGGCCGACGATCATGGCGAACGTGAGCGCCGCGACCAGCAGCGC
>JALORV010000326.1 GCA_025458735.1 Burkholderiaceae bacterium
AAGTAACTGCGAACGACGAACGTTTCGCCCTCGCCGCTTAAAACCGGTGAGCCTCGCAACAGTTGGCCCATGGGCTGGGCCTGAAGTCGCAAGACCGAAGGCTGCGAGGTCATTCACATGGGCTGCGTCCTGAGCCGGGTCACTCGGCACGGGGCAAGATCAAGTGACTGGCGCCAAGGGTAGCGTGCTGCTGCGCGACCCGGGGCGTGAGATTCAAATCAGCCAGCTACGCATGTAGAACTGCCCGGTGATGGCTTGCGGACGCGGGTTCGATTCCCGCCGGCTCCACCATCGACAAGGGCTCGGATGATCTCCGGGCCCTTTTTCTTGGCCGAGATCCCCGCGTGGCGCGGTGTTCCGGCCTGCCGTGCTGCGGGTACGGGGGCGCCAAGACGCCCGTCAAGGGCCGCTTCTCGGGTCAGAGCCGTCTCTTTTCTCTGCTCGGCCTGCGGGTACGCGCGGCGCCTGACCGAACGAAATCAAGGACTTGCGCGAGCGGGTTCATTCATCGTCAACCACCGTGGCCGCTCCCGCAGAGAACTGGACGGTGTGTGTCGTTTGTACTAACATAACGTCCATGGATCCAACATAGGACGCGCCGCCATGACTGCCATCGCATCCTCGCCCGCCGCCCGCTCTGCTCGACTCGGGCTGCGCGCCACGCCGGAACAAGAGGCCGTGTTGCGTCGCGCCGCCGAGGTGGCCCACAAGTCGCTGACCGACTTCATCCTCGACAGCGCCTGCATGGCGGCCGAGCAGACCCTGCTGGACCAGCGCCTGTTCATGGTCTCGGGCAGCCAATACCAGGCCCTGATGGACCTGCTGGAGCGCCCCGAACAGGCCAACGACGGTTTGCGTGACCTGTTCGCCCGCAAGGCGCCCTGGAACGCGAAGTGACCTTGCGGGCGCCGGAGCCTCTCGCCGCGCCGCATCGGCTGGAGGGCTTCGACTGCGGGAAGCCCGCGCTGAACGACTGGCTCCTGCGTTACGCCCGCCAAGCCCAGGGCAGCGGCTCGGCCAAGACCTTCGTCGTCGTCGACGCCGAGCGCGTGGCGGGCTACTTCAGCCTGACTGTTGGTCAGGTTGACACGCTGGACGCGCCGGAGCGCATCCGCAAAGGCATGGGGCAGTACCCGGTGCCGGTGGTGATCCTCGCCAGGCTCGCGGTGTCGCGTGAGCACCAGGGGCGCGGTATCGGCGTCGGGATGCTGCAGGACGCGATCCGGCGCACCTTGGTTATCGCCGAACAGGCTGGTGTGCGCGCGATGCTGACGCATCCCATCGACGAAGACGCGGCGCGCTTCTACACCCGGTTCGGTTTCATCGCCTCGCCGCTGCGGGAGCAGCAATTCCTTCTGCTGCTGAAGGACGCGCGGAAGTTCGTTAGCGGATGAGCTGAGCCGGCCTCAGGACGTCACGCGTCGAACCGCGCGAGCAGCTCCCGCTGCGCCGCCCAGTCGGCCGGCAACGGGTGCCTCTGGAACCACAGCAGGCTCATGCAGCGTGGCTGCTTGCCGGCCAGGATCGCTTGGATGATCGCCGGCTCCAGCAGCGTGAGCCGCAGCAGTTCGTTCACCGTGGCACCGTGGTGGTGCAGGCCTTCGCGTTGGGCGATCTCGCTGCCGCTGGCCACCACGCCGTCGTCGAGCAGCTGCTGCCAGTAGAACGCCCGGGTCAACGCCACCAGCAGGGGCGGGTCGTACTGCATGGTGACCTTGTCCGCCGCCTCGACCTGGCCATCCGGCCGCGCCACCACCTTGCTGGCGCCGCGCTTCCTGATCTTCAAAGGGATGAACGTGGACGTTTTGATCTGCCCGCCATCGCGATGCTCGCGGGCGACCGGTGCGCCGGTGGCCTGAACGCGTGACTTCATGTCGTGCCCTCCAGTTCCTGGAGCTCAGCGCCAATGGTCCCGGGCATCAGCTCGACGGCCAGCTCTCCCCAGCCCTGATCGTGCCAGACGATCTCCAGACCACCGTCGGCCACGATCACCCGCTCGATCAGCAGCTTCGCGAGCCGACACTGCTCGGCCGGGAATAGCGCTCGCCAGAGGCCAGCCAGGTTGCGCATCGGCACGACCACCTCCGGCTCGGAGATCTCCGGGCGGAGTTGCCGGATCCGTTCCCATACCGACTGCACGATGTGCGGTGCCGACAGGGCCGCAACGATCTGCTCGACAACGAGATCCTCGATGGGCTTTGCCGGCAAGGGCCCCTTCTGACTCGCCCAGGCCCCGAAGCGTCGATGCTTGACCGGCGTGTAGTAGCGGTAGGTCTTGCCCCTCTTGTTCGTGTAGCTCGGGACCAGCCGTTCGCCATCGGGGGCGAACAGCAGGCCGCGCAGCAGCACGGGCTCACGGAGCCGACCGCTCGTGTCGCGGCGGCGCTCCGTCGGATCCGTGGCGATCAGCGCGTGCACCGCGTCCCATTGGTCCGGCGTGACGACGGCCTGGTGCTGGCCGGCAAAGCCCTGCCCACTGTGCACGATCTCGCCCAGGTACATCCGGTTGTGCAGCATCTTGTAGAGGGTCTGCTTGGTGAATGGCTTACCCCCCTTGGTCACCAGTCCCTCGGCGCCGTAGGCCTTCGGCATCAGCGTCGAAGAACGTACCGTCACGAAGTCGTCGAAGATGCGGCGGACCAGGGCCTCCTCGCGCTCGTTGATCACCAGCAACCGATCACGGACGTCGTAGCCGAGTGGCACTGGCCCACCCATCCGCATGCCCTTGGCCTTGCTGGCGGCGATCTTGTCGCGGATGCGCTCGCCGGTGGCCTACGAGGATCTGGTCGATCTGAATCAGGCTTTCCGTGGCTGGGATGCGGAGCTGTCGCGGCAGATCTCCCAGCGGCTCGGTGAGGCCGGTGTCCCGTCCGGCTCGCTGCGGGTCTACCACCCCGGCGCAGCCACCGACGAGCGGCAGATCTACGCCCCGGACCCCAACGCGCCGCGCAAGCGTCCGCCCGAGGTTCCCTTCGGCGCGGCCACCGTGGCGACGATCCAGACCTGACCGTGTGGACGCCATCCGACAGTGCGGCCGGAGCGGGGGCGAAGCCCGGTTCAGGACTTGGCTTCTGCCCGCCACAGCGCGTTCATGCACCTGTCTCAACGACAGGACGCAGCACGATGACCGACACCCCCACCAAAGACACGGCGGCAGCGCAACTCGCAGCGCTGCCATCGATGCCAATGGCCGAGCTATGGGCCCTCTGGGACGAGCACTTTCCCCGGCGCCCAGCCCACCGCAACCGCAACTACGTGGAGTCCCGCCTCGCTTACCGGATCCAGGAGAAAGCTTATGGCGCGCTGCCCACGCCGATTCGCCGGATGCTGGTCGACGCCGGAGCAAAGCACTCGAAGATCAAGACCGCCACCGGACGCAGCGCGCAGACCCTGCTGATGCCCGGCACGACCCTGATCCGTGAATGGGACGAACGCGAGTACCGCGTGACGGTCACGCCGGCAGGTCTGTATGCGCTCGACGGGCACGTCTTCAAGAGTCTCACGGCCGTCGCGCGTCACATCACCGGCACGCACTGGAACGGCCCCAAATTCTTCGGGCTGCGCGACCGCAAGGGAGGTGACCGGTGAGCCGGCCTCTGCGTTTGCCACTCGTGCCGCCGAAGCGCTGCGCGGTGTACTGCCGAGTCTCCAGCGACGAGCGACTGGACCAGTCGTTCAATTCGATCGACGCGCAGAGGGAAGCGGGCCACGCCTTCATCAAGAGCCAGAGCCACGAGGGCTGGATCGCCGTGGCTGACGACTACGACGACCCTGGCTACTCCGGCGGCAACATGGATAGGCCCGCCCTGCGCCGCCTGATGGCGGACATCGAGGCCGGCAAGATCGACATCGTGGTGGTCTACAAGATCGACCGCCTGTCACGCTCCCTGGCCGACTTTGCGCGCATGGTGGACGTGTTCGACCGCCACCGCGTCAGCTTCAGCGCCGTCACGCAGCAGATCAACTCGGCCACGTCGATGGGCCGGCTGATGCTCAACGTCCTGCTGTCCTTCGCGCAGTTCGAGCGCGAGGTCATGCGTCAGATGCCGGAGCCATCCGGGCGGGTGTCCTTGCTCGTGGACCGGGAGAGCTTGCCTGCCCGTCGCCCGCATCGGGGCGAGCCGGGTGCGATGCCCGGCCTGGCCGGTTCAATCAAGAAGGCGTCAATCCCAGCCGCTGGCTGCTGCGGAACACCGGGCGGTCCGGGTCGCCGTCGGCTGCCACGGCACGGGCGCGGCCCAGGCGCTTGGCCTCG
>JALORV010000014.1 GCA_025458735.1 Burkholderiaceae bacterium
CATGATGACCCCCAAAGAAATCGTCCACGAGCTGAACAAGCACATCGTCGGCCAGGACCGCGCCAAGCGCGCGGTGGCCGTTGCCTTGCGCAACCGCTGGCGCCGCCAGCAGGTGCCCGACCCGCTGCGCGCCGAGATCACGCCGAAGAACATCCTGATGATCGGGCCGACCGGCGTCGGCAAGACCGAGATCGCCCGCCGCCTCGCACGCCTGGCCGATGCCCCGTTCATCAAGGTCGAGGCGACCAAGTTCACCGAGGTGGGCTATGTCGGCCGCGACGTCGACACCATCATCCGCGACCTGGTGGACATCTCGATCAAGCAGACGCGCGATGCGGAGATGAAGAAGGTGATGACGCGGGCGCAGGACGCGGCCGAGGACCGCATCCTCGACGTGCTGGTGCCGCCGGCGCGCGATGCCGGTTTCGCCGCCGGCAGCCGCGACGACCAGGGCGCCACGCGCCAGAAGTTCCGCAAGAAGCTGCGCGAGGGCGAACTCGACGATCGCGAGATCGACGTCGAGCTCAGCGCCCTGCCGCAGTCGTTCGAGGTGATGGCGCCGCCGGGGATGGAAGAGCTGACCCAGCAGCTCCAGTCGATGTTCGCCAGCATGGGGCGGGACCGGCGCAAGCCGCGCCGCATGCGGGTGGCCGACGCGATGAAGGCGCTGGCCGACGAGGAGGCCGCGCGGCTGGTCAACGACGAGGACCTCAAGACGCGCGCGCTGGCCAACGCCGAGGCTAACGGCATCGTCTTCATCGACGAGATCGACAAGGTCGCCTCGCGCTCCGAGCTGCAGGGCGCCGATGTCTCGCGCCAGGGCGTGCAGCGCGACCTGCTGCCGCTGGTCGAGGGCACCACCGTCAACACCAAGTACGGCATGGTCAAGACCGACCACATCCTGTTCATCGCATCGGGGGCGTTTCATCTGGCGAAGCCGTCGGATCTCATTCCCGAGCTGCAGGGGCGCTTCCCGATCCGCGTCGAGCTGGAGTCGCTGACGGTCGACGACTTCGAGCGCATCCTCAAGGCCACCGACGCCAGCCTCACGCAGCAATACCAGGCGCTGCTCGCCACCGACGGCTGTGCGCTCGCGTTCACCGACGACGGCATCCATCGCATCGCCGAAATCGCCTACGCGGTCAACGAGAAGACCGAGAACATCGGCGCGCGGCGCCTGTACACGGTGATCGAGAAGCTGCTGGAAGAAGTCTCGTTCGATGCCGGCAGCGCGGCCGCTGCGACCGCGCCGATCCGCATCGATGCCGCCTACGTGGACGCGCGACTGGCGGACCTCGCCCGCAACGAGGACCTGGCGCGTTACGTGCTGTAGCTGCCGCGCGCGGTAGCGACGGCGCGGGCGCCGTCAAGCCGCGCAATTCCCGAGGCGGCCGCGGTCGCGGCGGTGCGGGCTGCTCCTATACTGCCGGCCATCGCCGGGCGGTGCCCGGCTCTGTCGCGGGCACCATGAATCTGCTTTTCTTCGCGCTCGGTCTGGCGGCACTGGTCGGCGGCGCCTCGCTGCTGGTGCGCGGCGCTTCCCGGCTGGCGCTGTCGTTCGGCATCTCGCCGCTGGTGGTCGGGCTGACGATCGTCGCCTTCGGCACCAGTGCACCGGAGCTCGCCGTGTCGGTCGGTGCCGCGCTCGACGGGAAGACCGACATTGCGGTCGGCAACGTGGTCGGCAGCAACATCTTCAACGTGCTGTTCATCCTCGGCATTTCGGCAGTCATCGCGCCGCTGGTCGTGCATGTGCAGCTGATCCGGCAGGAAGTGCCGGTGATGATCGGCGCCTCGCTGCTGCTGGTCGCCATGGCCGTCGACGGCGGCATCAGCCGGCTCGATGCCGCCCTGCTGCTGGGGTTGCTGGTTGCCTACACGGTTTACCTGGTGGTGCAGTCGCGACGACAGTCACGCGCGACCGCCGAGGAGTTCGAGCGCGAGATGCCGCCGGCAGACGGCTGGGATCGCCACTGGGCGGTGCAGCTGGGACTCGTGGTCGCCGGGCTCATCCTGCTGGTTCTCGGATCCGAGTGGCTGGTCACCGCGGCCGTCGCCTTCGCGCGGGCGCTCGGCGTTTCCGACGTGGTCATCGGCCTGACGATCGTCGCGGCCGGTACCTCGATGCCCGAGGTGGCCACGTCGATCGCCGCTTCGCTCAAGGGGGAGCGCGACATCGCGGTCGGCAACGTCATCGGCAGCAACACCTTCAACATTCTCGGCTGCCTCGGCCTGTCGGGGCTGGTGTCGGCCAAGGGGCTGCCGGTCGATCCGGCGCTGATCGCGTTCGATCTGTGGGTGATGCTGGCGGTCGCCTTTGCCTGCCTGCCGGTGCTGTTCACAGGCCGCGAGATCGCGCGCTGGGAAGGCGCCCTGTTCCTGCTCTACTACGCAGCCTATGCCGCCTTTCTGATCCTGGCGGCGACTGATCACGCAGCGCTGCCGCGCTACTCCGCCGTCATGCAGTTCTTCGTCATTCCGCTGACCGTGATCACGCTGCTGGTGGTGATGATCGGCGATCACCGCCGTCGCCGGCGATGACGCTGCTGCTGCTGGCCATCGGTCCGCTGCTGGGCGCGGCGCTGCTGGGCTGGGTGCCCAACGCCCATCGCCGGCTGGCGGCCTGGATCGCCGCGGCTGCGGCCCTCGGCGGCGTAGCGGGCGCGCTGGCGCTGGCGCCGGCGGTGTTCGCCGGCGAGGTGCTGCACTGGTCAGTGCCGTGGCTGCCGGTGCTCGGCCTCGACTTCGGCCTGCGCATGGACGGGCTGGCGTGGCTGTTCTGCCTGCTGATCTGCGGCATCGGTGCGCTGATCGTGCTCTACGCGGCCTATTACCTGAGCCACGATGACCCGGCCGCGCGCTTCTTCCAGTTCCTGCTGCTGTTCATGGGCGCGATGCTGGGCCTGGTGCTGGCCGACAACCTGCTGCTGATGGTCGTCTTCTGGGAAGCGACCAGCCTGTCGTCGTTCCTGCTGATCGGCTACTGGCACCGGCGCGAGGATGCGCGACAGGGCGCGCGCATGGCGCTCACCATCACCGGCGCCGGCGGACTGGCGCTGCTCGGCGGCGTGCTGCTGATCGGCGAGGCGGCCGGCAGCTACCGGCTCGATGAGGTGCTGGCTGCCGGCGCAGCGGTGCGCGCCAGCCCGCTTTACCTGCCGGCGCTGGCGCTGGTGCTGCTCGGTGCCTTCACCAAGAGCGCGCAGTTCCCGTTTCACTTCTGGCTGCCGCACGCGATGGCCGCGCCGACGCCGGTGTCGGCCTATCTGCACTCGGCCACGATGGTCAAGGCTGGCGTCTTCCTGCTGGCGCGCTTCTATCCGGTACTGGGCCATACCGATGCCTGGTTCTGGACCGTCAGCCTGACCGGCCTGACGACGCTGGTGATCGGCGCCTACCTCGCGGTCTTCCAGCACGATCTCAAGGGCCTGCTGGCCTACTCGACCATCAGTCACCTTGGCTTGATCACGCTGCTGTTCGGTCTCGACGAGCCGCTCGCCGTGGTGGCGGGCGTGTTTCACCTGATCAATCACGCCACCTTCAAGGCGTCGCTGTTCATGGCGGCCGGCATCATCGACCACGAAACCGGCACGCGCGACATGCGGCGTCTCAACGGCCTGCTCAGGTACATGCCTTGGACCGCGGCGCTCGCCATGGTTGCCAGCGCCGCCATGGCCGGCGTGCCGCTCGCCAATGGCTTCCTGTCGAAGGAGATGTTCTTCGGCGTCGCAGTCGCGCGCCAGGGCCCGGGGCTGATGAACTGGGTGCTGCCGATCGGCGCCACCGTGGCAGGCGTGTTCAGCGTGGCCTACAGCGCCCGCTTCATCCACGACGTGTTCTTCAACGGCGAGCCGGTCGGACTCGAGCGCACGCCGCACGAGCCGCCGCGTTTCATGCGGGTGCCGGTGGAGATCCTCGTGGTGGTCTGCCTCGCGGTCGGCATCGTGCCGGCGCTGACGATCGGGCCGCTGCTAGCGGTGGCGGCGGCCGCCGCGCTGCAGGCGCCGCTGCCGGAGTACAGCCTGGCGTTGTGGCATGGCCTGAACCTGCCACTGCTGATGTCGGTCATCGCGCTGGTGGGCGGGGCGCTGCTCTACTTCGGCCTGCAGCGTTTCGTCAACCTGCATCGCGTGACGCGCCTGGCGCGCGGCGGTCGTGAACTGTTCGTGGCCGCCGTCGAGCGCGGCATCGGCGGTGCCCGCTGGCTGACGCTGGCGCTGCAAAACGGCAGCCTGCAACGCTACCTATCGCTGCTGGTCGTGATGGCACTGCTGGCCGGTGCGCTGCCGCTGCTGCGCGGCGGCGAACTCGGGTCGTGGCCGGCCGCTGGAGTTTTCGTGCCGGGTTTCGCAGCCATCCTGGCTGCCGGCATGGTGCTCGCGGTCGCCACGGCGGTGGAGTACCGGCGGCGCCTGGTTGCGATCCTGCTGCTCGGTGCCGTGGGGCTGGTGGTGGCCTGGGTCTTCGTCGTCCTGTCGGCACCGGACCTTGCCCTGACGCAATTGCTGGTCGAGATGGTCACCGTGGTGCTGATGATGCTGGCGCTGCACTGGTTGCCGCAGGACAGCCCGCCGGAGCCGGCACGGCCGCGCCAGCTGCTGCACGGGCTGCTGGCCGTCGCCGCTGGCGCCGGCACGGCCGTGCTGCTGCTGCAGGTCCTGGCGCGACCGTTCGACTCGATCTCGACCGCCTTCCTCGCCGACGCGGTGCCACTCGGCGGCGGCTCGAACGTGGTCAACGTGATCATCGTCGACTTCCGTGCCTTCGACACGCTGGGCGAGATCACGGTGCTCGGCATCGCCGCACTGATCATTGCCGCCTTGCTGCGTCAGCCGCAGGGCAGGGGGATCGCCGATCGCAGCCTGCGAGAGCGGGCGCCGCTGGCGACCAGTCATCCGCTGATGCTCGAACTCGGCGCGCGGCTGCTGCTGCCCTTCGCGGTGCTGGTGGCGGTGTTCCTGTTCCTGCGCGGCCACAACCTGCCGGGCGGCGGCTTCATCGCCGGGCTGGTGCTGGCGATCGGTCTGATCCTGCAGTACGTCGCCAACGGCCAGCTCTGGACCGACGCGCGCCTGCCAAACGACTTCACGCCGTGGATCGGCGCCGGCCTGCTGATCGCGGGCGTGACCGGCATGGCGAGCTTCCTGCTCGGCAGCCCGTTTCTCACCAGCACCTACGACTATCCGAAGCTGCCGCTGATCGGCGCGGTACCGCTGGCCAGCGCCAGTGCGTTCGACCTCGGCGTGTTCCTCACCGTGGTCGGCGGCACCATGGTGATGCTGGCTTCGCTCGGCCGCCTGCCCGAGGAGCCGCGGCCATGACGCAGCGCGCGCCGGAGCGGGGATCCTGATGGCGTACTGGCTCGCAGCCTTCGTGGGCGTGCTGATGGCGGCCGGCGTGTACCTGCTGCTGCGGGCGCGCACCTTCGACGTCGTGCTGGGCCTGACGCTGGTGTCCTATGCCGTCAACGTCTTCATCTTCCTGACGGGCAGGCTGGCTTACGGCAGGCTGCCGATCATCGATGCGCGCGCGCCGACGCTCGCCAACTACGCGGACCCGCTGCCGCAGGCGCTGGTGCTGACGGCGATCGTCATCAGCTTCGCGATGACCGCGGTGCTGCTGGTGATCGCGCTGCGATCGCGCGCCGAAGCGGGCAGCGACCACGTCGATGCTGCCGATGCGCGCGCGGAGGAAAGCCGGTGACCGGCGGCTCGCACTGGATCGTCGCGCCGATCGTGCTGCCGTTGATGGCGGGCGCGCTGGTGCTGCTGGCCGAGCGCCGCTCGCCGCCCATCGCCACCGCCATCTCGGTGGTGGCGACGCTGGCCCAGCTGGCGGTGGCGGTGGTCCTGCTGGTCGCGGCAAGCGACGGCACCGTGTCGGCCTACCTGCTCGGCAACTGGCGGGCGCCGGTGGGCATCGCGCTCGCGCTCGACCGGCTGGCGGCGCTGATGCTGGTCGTCACCACGCTGATCGCGGTGGCGAGCGTCCTGTACGCCTGCGGGCGCGGACCGCACGGCCGGCACGATCAGCAGGGCGCTCACTTCCATGCACTGTTCCAGTTCCAGCTGATGGGTCTCGCCGGCGCGTTCCTGACGGCCGATCTGTTCAACCTGTTCGTCTTCTTCGAGGTGCTGCTGATCGCGTCCTACGGGCTGCTGCTGCACGGCGGCGGCGAGCGGCGGCTGCGCGCCTCGGTGCACTACGTCGCCTTCAACCTCGCGGGCTCGGCACTGTTCCTGATCGCCGTCGCAACGCTGTACGGACTGACCGGCACGCTCAACCTGGCCGACCTCGCGCAGCGCGTGCGCGAACTGCCGGCCGCAGACGCCGCGCCCGCGCAGGCGGCCGCGCTGCTGCTGCTGGTGGTCTTCGGCGTCAAGGCCGCCATCTTGCCGCTGTACTTCTGGCTGCCCGACACCTACCGCGCCGCGGCGGCGCCGGTCGCTGCGCTGTTCGTCGTGATGACCAAGGTCGGCGTGTACTGCATCGCGCGCGTGACGACACTGGTGTTCGGCAGCGACGCCGGCGCGCTGTCGGGCATCGCCGCGCCGTGGCTGGCGCTGCTTGCGCTCGGCACGCTGGTGCTGGCCGCCTTCGGTGCGCTGGCGGCCCGCCATCTGCGGCGGCTGATGGCCTACCTGGTGCTGTTTTCGGCGGGAATTCTGCTGCTGGCGGTCGGCCTCGGCACGGCGGGAACGCTGACTGCGGGACTGTTCTACCTGGTGCACAGCAGCCTGGTGGCGGCCGCGCTGTTCCTGCTGGTCGATGCCATCGCGGCCTCGCGCGGCGAGGCCGACGACGAAGCCGTGCCGGCGCCGCTGGACTCGCCGGTCGGCTGGGGCTGCCTCTACTTCGTGCTGGCCGCGGCCGTCGCGGGCCTGCCGCCCTGGGGAGGCTTTGTCGGCAAGGCGATGCTGCTGTCGTCGAGCCGCGAGGCGGCCATGGCGCCCTGGATCTGGGGACTGCTGCTGGCATCGAGCCTGGGAGTCATCCTCGCGCTCGCGCGCGCAGGCTCGACGGTGTTCTGGAAAGCCACCGCTGCCAACGCGGTGCAGGCCGCCGCCGGATGCAGCACGCCGCCGGAACGCGGTGCGCTGGCATTGCTGGTCGCCGCCGTCGTGGCGGTGATGCTCGGCGCCGGGCCGCTGGCCCGCTATGCCGAAGCGACCGCCGCGCAGCTGCTGCGCCCGGCCGGCTACATCGATGCCGTGCTGGGCGCGCAGCCGGCACCGCCCGCCTGGACGCCGCGCGTCGGCATGGAAAAACCATGATGCGCCGCCTGCTGCCCGCACCGCTGATGTCCTGCGCATTGCTCGCAGCCTGGCTGCTGCTCAATGGCACGCTGGCGCTCGGCCACATCCTGCTGGGCGCGGTGCTGGCGCTCGCGATTCCCTGGTGGACGGAGCGGCTGCGGCCCGAGCGACCGCGACTGCGCAGCCTCCTCGGCGTCGCCCGGCTGGCGCTGGTGGTGCTGTTCGACATCGTGGCCTCGGCCGCCGTGGTGGCGCGGCAGATCCTCGGGCCCGAAGCGCGCGTGAAGTCGACCTTCGTGCAGGTGCCGCTGACGATCCGCGATCCGCACGGCATCGCGACGCTGGCCAGCATCATCACCATGACGCCGGGAACGCTGTCGGCGGACCTCAGCGACGACCGGCGCTTCCTGCTGGTGCACGCGCTGCACTCCGACGATCCGGAGGCACTGATCGAAGAAGTGAAGCGTCGTTACGAAGAGCCGCTGCGCGCCATATTCAGCGAAGCGGAGTCGCCGCCCGGGCCGCAGACGGACTCTCGCAAGGCCGGCCGCGGCGGGGGCCTGTGATGAGCATGCACGACCGTTCCGAAGCGCTCGCCATGAGGCGCCCAGCTCAGGGGGCAGCTGCATGAACCTGCTGCAGACCGTGCTGCCCTGGGCCGAGGGCATGTTCGTGGCGGCGCTGCTGCTGGCGGCGTGGCGGCTGCTGCGCGGCCCCTCGCTGGCGGACCGCATCCTCGCGCTCGACACGCTCTACGTGAACTCGGTGGCGCTGCTGATCCTCGCCGGGATCCACTACCACACCGTGCTTTACTTCGAGGCGGCGCTGATCATCGCGATGATGGGTTTCGTCGGCACGGTGGCGCTTGCCAAGTACCTGCTGCGCGGAGACATCATCGAATGATGCCGCTGCCTCTCTGGCTCGATATCCTGCTCGCGCTGCTGGTGCTCGGCGGCGCCGCATTCGCGCTGGTCGGCTCGATCGGGCTGGTGCGTTTCTCGGAGTTCCTCAAGCGGCTGCATGGCCCGACCAAGGCGGGCACGGTCGGCGTCGGCGCCGTGCTGCTCGCCTCGCTGGGCTACTTTGCCGCCACCGGCGTGCCCGGACTGCATGAGCTGCTGATCACGACGTTCGTGGTGCTGACGGCGCCGATCGCGGCCCACCTGCTGGTAACCTGGAGCGTAGGCATGAATCGCTGGACCATTGCTTGGATGTTGCTGTCGGGATGGGCGCTGGCCGGCCCGGCGGCCGCGCAGGTCGAAGTGAAGGATGCCTGGGCGCGTCCGGCATTGCAGGGGCAGTCGGCCACGGGTGCCTTCATGACACTGACGGCGCGGGACGGTGCGCGCCTGGTCGGCGCTGCCAGTCCGGTCGCCGGCGTGGTCGAGATCCACGAGATGGTGATGGAAGGCAGCGTCATGAAGATGCGGGCCATCGGC
>JALORV010000327.1 GCA_025458735.1 Burkholderiaceae bacterium
GTGACGCGTAGGCGTGCACATCGATCTCGGGCGCGATGCCCTCGGGATACTGGTTCAGCCACACCTTCTCGATGTTGCCCATCGTTGTGCTCCTCGCGCACTGGGCGGGTTGCTGTCCACTCCACAGCGGGCATGGCTACCGCCCATGAACGCTTTGTCATTCTGCGACGCGCCGGGCGGCCCGGACATGAGCAAAGTCAACCCTCAACACGCGCCGTCACCCCAGCGGGATTGTTCGGACTGGTGCTGCCCCGTGACGCCAAAGCTGGCCTCAGCCCCACCTCCAGCACCGGGACTTGGGCGATGCCGGCCGTCTCTTGCATCTCTTTGTCCAGCGCCAGCCTGGGCAGTGGCCTGACGCCGGGCAGCGTCGAGGCGCTGGAGCGCAACCGCTGGACCGTCGTCGGCCGCCGGGCGCTGCACTCCTTCATCGCCGAGCGACCTGGCCACGCCTTGGAATTGCTGGCCAAGGTCATCGCACCCGCGCGCGTAGCCCGACGGTCAGCGACCGAATTACCCGGATCATTGGCCCGTCCAGGACGGCCACAGGGCTGCCCGCGGTGGGGCAACTGGCGGATTCTTGGATTGATGATCCAGTTCTCTTGACCTCCGGGAGGGTGCCAGACCTCGAAGAAGAAGATCCCCAGGGCTATCGCCTGAGTCAGCATTGCCGCCAGCATTTCGACGGCTCCACGGTCAGCTGAGGGGCGTTGGCCACCCGCGATCAGTCGCCGCTGAAGGTCAGCTGACCATCCTATCGGCGACATGCCGGCCTCAGGCACAGGACCGTCGTCCCTATTGACCAGATCTGGTTGTGCCCCGCTCGATGGCGCGTTCGACCAGCATGTCCGCATACTTCGGGCAGTCGAAACCACCGATCCACCTGGCACAAGCGCGCTCCGAATCCCTACCTGCCCAGGCGCCGCATCCGGCTGGCGACGTAGAGGCCAGTGGCCACCGTGTCAATTTGCTGGAAAGATGCGATGACTCCGCGGGGCGGTGGGCGAGGCGGTCTTCGGTGCCATCGTCGGCGGTCGAGGCGCGCGCCGCGGGTTCATTGCAGGCGGTGCGCAGGGCGCGATCGCCTCGGGGGCCTGCAACCCGGCCGACCGGGACCACGCCTGCCGCCGCGCCTTCGACGACTGCATGCACGGCCACCGCCGCTGATCTAGATCCACAGGACCCCATGAACATGGACCCGCAACGCCGACTTGCTCCGACCCGCCCGCTGGCCGCCGCTTCGCGGTACCTGCCGATGGCACTGGGCGAAGTGAGCGCATGACGGGGTCGAGGCCACCGCGCACACCGTGCGATGGTCTCCGAAGGGCATGAAGATCGAAGCGCTGTTTGCAGCCGTTGCCTGAGACGTTGCCAGCGCAAGCCGGCATTCCGGGCATCCCCGGTGCCCGTCACTGGGGCGACATGCACCCCTCCGGCTTCGACACCTGGCTGAAGCTGACCGACGCCGAACTGGCCGCCGACTTCAGCGGCATCATGAATCGCCCGCACCACTACCTGTCGCTGTCCGGCGGCGGTGCCGACGGCGCCTACGGTGCGGGCATCCTGGCCGACTGGACGGCGTCGTCACGTCGCAGGTCTTCGTCTATCCGACCGGGCTCGACTGGCGTCGGGTCAAGCAGCGGCTGGCGGTGGAGGGGCCGCCATCGCTGTACGTCATCAACAACAACCGCGGCCTCCTGGCCTGGGAGACCGCGCCGCGCCGGGTGCTGCCGATCTTGCTGCGTTCGGTGGACTCGCTCATCCGCACCCAGGGCATCGGCGACCTGGCCCAGATCTACCTGCTGGCGCAGCGCGACGGCCTGCGCTTCAACCTGGCCTACATCCCGGCCAGCTTCAAGGAGCAGCCGCAGGAGAAGTTCGACCCCGTGTACATGCGCAAGCTGTTCGAGTTGGGATTCGAACGAGCGAGCGCGGGTTACCCGTGGACCACAGGGCCGCGCCGTTGACCCTGGACGGACCTGCGATGCAGCCTCTGCGGGCCAACGCGGACCCGCCGGCAGACTCGACCACCCCCAGCCCCGAGGCGCGTTCCTGGCAGTCGCAGTCGTCCGCTCGACACCTGCGGTCTTGCTTGCAGCAACGACCTGCGTGCCGGCGCCCGGCCCTCGCGTTGCCCGCCCGGCGCCAACGACCCGCCTGTTCGCGTCGGGCTCGAGTACCGTGTCGGCAAAGGGCCTGCGCTGGCCGCGGCGAAAAGTCGCGACGTCAGCGCCCAGGCGCCGATGCCGTCCCGGCAACGGGCACCGCGGATGACGCGAGATCCTGCGCCACGAGTTGCACGATCTGCTGCTCGATCAGCGGCCAGAACGGATTGCTGCGCAACCGGGTGAACGCCCCGAGCGGAAACACGAGCGCACCATTCTCGCCGCGCAGCGTCAGCGATCCAAACGACGGCAGACCGTTTGCGCCGCTGCCGGGCAGGTGGCCGTAGACCGGATCGTCCGGCCGGAACGGCAGCGCGACGTGGCCGAGCGACACCACATCGCTCGGCCAACGCAGCGCCGGTGCGGCAGGCACCGGTGTCTCGCCCGCCTTCGGCGCCGACACCGCGTCGGTCGGCAGCAAGGTTGTCACCCGCACCTCGAGCGTGCTCGCATCCAGGTTTCGCACCAGCGTCAGTCGGTAGCGGCGCGGTGCTGCGATCACCTGCGCAAGCTGCGCGCGCAGCGCGTCGTTGGCCACCGCCTCCAACCCGCTGACGCGGTTGACGTCGAACAGCACCAGCTCATGCACTGGGCGGTC
>JALORV010000328.1 GCA_025458735.1 Burkholderiaceae bacterium
CGGATCGTGCGCATCCTGCGGTAGGCCTCGAGCAGCGCGGGTTTGTCCAGCGGGAAGGGGTTGCCAGCCATGGTATTTGTCTCCTGGAGTCGAATGGTCAGGGGGTCGAAGGAAGGCGGAGCAGGCCCTCGCAGGCAGCGATCTGCATGCAACGGGCCACGTCCACCGTGGGGAAAGCGTTCTCGCGCAGCGTGATCTGCACGCGGTCGCCGGCGTCGAAGGCCAGCTCGCGCTCGCCATCGAGCGCCACCACACCACCTTGCTGCAGCACGGCGAACGGCTGGTCGGCCGGCATGGCCTGCCAGTGCGCGATGGCTACCGGGCGCACCATGCCCGGCGCAATCGGCGCCAGCAGCCGCAGTGCCGCCGGCTGCGGGTGATGGCCCAACTGCACCGCCAGGCCGCCGGGGTCGCGCCGGCCCACCGGCTGCAGCAGGCCGCCGATGGCCGACAGGCCGATCGCCTGCGGGTCGGCGAAGGTCAGGTAGGCCGCGCTCAGCGCCTCGGGCTTCCACAGCGCGCGCGCGCCGATGTAGCGGTCGGTCGAGATCACGGCGTCGACCAGCGCAATGTCGCGCTGCGCACCCTCGTTGATGCTCACATCGAGCAGCTTGTTGGGGGCCAGCGCCTGCGCGGCACTCAGCCGTCCGGTCGCGTACAGCGCCACCGCCATGCCGGTGATGGTGGACTCGCGCATTTCCGGGAAGGCGTTGTTGGTGCCGGTGGACAGGCCGGCGATGGGAATGCTGCGGCACTCGCGCACCACCGCGCGGTGCGTTCCGTCGCCGCCCAGCACGACGATGGCTGCCACGCCGGCAGCGTGCATCAAGCGCGCAGCCTGGAAGGTGTCTTCGACCGTCGAGGTGGGCTCCATATCGAGGTACTCGACGACGGGCCACTTCTGATGCTGGCTGTGCCCGCGCGACAAGTGGCGTTGCAGCAGCGCACGGATGCCGCCGTTGTCGGGCATCACCAGCACACGCTCGACGCCCAGGCTGTGCGCCGCCGTCAGCACGCGCATGACGATGTTGACGCGGTCGGCGATCTGCAGGTTGCTGGCGTTGGCGATGATGCGGCGGATGTCGCGCGCCGAGACGGGATTGGCAATCAGGCCGATGGTGGGCATGAGCACCACATTGCATCAGGCGTGCCGGATACGACTCGCTCGCGCCAAAGCAAGGGTTTGCGATCAGACGGGATCGGTCTTGAAGGCCCCGGATGGGGTCGGGTAGCGCGCGCACCATGCGGGCGCCGGCTCAGCGGGCGGTTTGGGCCTTGAGTGGGACGTGACAGGCGTCTCAGATTTCACCGACGATGTGACACCTGTATCGCCCGTTCACTGGGCCGGACCGGCGTCCGACTGCTGGTTCGGCGACACGATGCCGAAGCGGTGCATGCGGCGGTACAGCGTCATGCGCGACAGGCCGAGCTGACGTGCCACCGCGGTGACGTTCCATTGCGCCGCGCGCAGATACTGCAACAGCAGCACCGCCTCGGGCGGGTGTTCACCGAGCGACTGCCAGACCGAAGTCGGCCGGCATCTGGGTGCTTGGACCGCTGCCGCGCTGCCCATCAGATGGTCCGGCAGGTCTTCAAGGCCGATGCAGCCGCCGCTGCACACGGCTCGGGCGAAGTCGAGCACGTTGCGCAGTTCGCGCAAGTTGCCGGGCCAGTGGTGGGCGTGCAATCGCGCGCGCGCTGCCGCCGAGAGTTGCGGCGTCACGGCCTGGCCCTCGGTGCGCGCTCCGGCATCGAGCAGCCTCTGAATCACCCAGTCCATGTCGCGCCGCTCGCGCAGCGGCGGCAGGCTGATCTGGGCCCCGTTCAGGCGGTAGTACAGGTCATCGCGGAAGGCGCCCTGGCGCACCAGCGACTGCAGGTCGCGGTTCGTGGCTGCGATCACGCGCAGGTTCACCGGCACCGGCCGCGTGGCGCCGATCGGCAGCACCTCGCGCTCGGCCAGCACCCGCAGCAAGCGCGCCTGCATGTCGCGCGGCATGTCGCCAATCTCGTCGAGGAACAGCGTGCCGCCGTCGGCTTCCTGGACCAGACCGCGCCGGCCCTTGTTGCCGGCGCCGGTGAAGGCACCCGGCAGGTGGCCGAAGAGTTCGCTCTCGATCAGGGACTCGGGAATGGCGGCGCAGTTGACGGCGACAAAACGCCGGGCGTGGCGGCCGCTGCTCTCGTGCAGCGCCTTGGCGAAGATTTCCTTGCCGCTGCCGGTCTCGCCGGTCAGGAGGATGCCGACCGAGGCGTTGACCAGCCGCGCCGCGCGCTCGATCTGGCGGTCCAGCGCCGGGTCGCCACCGGACAGCGCTGCCAGCGGCGCCGGCAGGGGGCGGCCAGCCTGGGCCGCCTGCTGTTCCTTGGCCGAACTCGCCGGCGCCGGGGGTGTGGCCTGCATGAACAACAGCCGTCCGCTTCCGGCCACGGTCAGCGCGCGTTGGTCCGACGACTGGAACGGCACGAAGCGGCCCAGTTCGTCCAGGCGCGCGTCGAACAGGCGCTCGAACGGCTGGCCCAGCACCGTCACGGCCCGGGCCTCGGCCTCGAGCAGCCGCTGCGCGGCGCGGTTGTGCCCGATCACCCGGCCCGCGGCATCCAACGCCAGCAGGTAGCGCGGATTGACGTCGACGAACTCGGGCGATTCGTTCAGCCGCAAGATCCAGTCGCGCCGGTAGCGCTGAAGGAAGTTGGCGTTTTCGATCAGGCTGGCGTACATCTTCACCAACTGCAGCGCCAGGTGCTGGCTGTCCTTGTT
>JALORV010000329.1 GCA_025458735.1 Burkholderiaceae bacterium
GTTCGCCGATCTGCGCACGCTGGTCGCGCAGGGCCGGATCGTCAATCTGCCGGCGCAGGCGCTGGCGGTCCCGCCCCGCATTGCGGCGCGCACGCCGACCGAACGGGCGGCACTCGGCTACCTGCATGCCAACTGTGGCCACTGCCACAACGCCAATGGCGCGCTCGACGGGCTGGAACTGATGATGGCGCAGTCGTCCGTCGCAGCCGCCGACAGCGCCGATCAGACGCTGCGCTCGCTGCTCGGGCACTCGAGCCGGTTCCGGCCGCAGGGGGCTGCCGGCGCGCTGCGCATCGCGGCCGACGGCAGCGGCGCGCACATGCTGACGCTGCGCATGAAGAGCGACAACGCCATGGCCCGCATGCCACCGCTGGGCGTGCGGGTGATCGACGACGACGGCGTGGCCCTCGTCGAACGCTGGATCAATGAGGCCGTCGCAGCTGCCGGCCGACGCCCGGATCACCCTCGACAACTCGCAAATGGAGACCTGAAATGAGCTCGAAGCGCATCCCCCTTGAATACGCGATCCTTGCGGTGGCCGCGGCCGCCTCTGTCCTCGTCGCGCTGCCGGCGCAGGCGCAGTCCGCTGCGGTGGGCGCCGCCGAAACGACGGCCGAGAAGATTGCACGTGGCAAGTACATCGTCACGACTTCCGGCTGCCATGACTGCCACACGCCGTGGGTGATGGGACCGAAAGGCCCCGAGCCCGACATGACGCGTGCGCTGTCCGGTCATCCCGAGAACGAGAAGCTGCCGCCACCGCCGCCCGCGCAGGGCCCATGGATCATGTCGGCGGCCGCGACCAACACGGCATGGGCCGGGCCGTGGGGCATCAGTTACACCGCCAACCTGACGCCGGACCGGGAGACGGGGCTCGGCAAGTGGACGCAGCGCAACTTCGTCGAGACGATCCGCACCGGTCGGCACATGGGGCGTGGCCGCGAGGTGCTGCCGCCGATGCCGATCCAGGTCTATCGCAACTTCACGGACGCGGATCTGGCCGCCGTGTTCGCGTACCTGCAGTCGATCCCGGCGATCCGCAATCGCGTGCCCGAGCCGCTGCCGCCGGCCGCACCGGTCGCGGCGAAGTAGCGCCGCTGGTCCGCACTGACCCGACTGCGACGACACTGACGCCGTCGCGGTCGTCGCGGTCAGCGCACGCGCCGATAGCGCGCGGTCATGAAGCGCTGCCAGCTGCCGTCGTCGCCGAGCATGTTCCCGTGCAGCAGGCGTTCATCGTCGCTCACCCACTCGATCTCGTCGCGGTAACGGACCGTCTTGCCCGGAGCGTCGAAGGCCGGTCCCTCGCTCGGCAGTGACAGCAGCCGCTGCGCGGCCGGGTCCGAGCATGCGCACGGTCTCGCGGCCGTGCGAGGTGATTCCGTCCGGACCGGGCATCTCGACTTCCCACTCGCCGATCAGGCGCCGCAGCCACGCGTGTTCTGCGGTGAGCGTCGCCTTCATGGATGGGCCTGCTCGACGGTGACCATCCAGCCGAGGCCGAAGCGGTCGGTCAGCATGCCGAAGCACGGCGACCAGAAGGTCGGCCCGAGCGGCATCGTGACCTTGCCGCCGTCGGCGAGCGCATCGAAGGTGCGGCGCGCGGCGTCGGCGTCCGGTTGCGCGAGGTAGAGCGAGAAGCCGCCGAACTTCGGCTGGCCGCTGCACATGCCGTCACTCGCCATCACCACGCAGCCGCCGATCGTCAGTTGCGCGTGCATGACCTTCTGCCCAGTGCCCGGCGGCATCATGCCCGGCGGCGGGGGCTCCGGGTTCTCGTCGTTGCGCATCAGCATCACGACCTGCGCGCCGGCCGCTTCGCGATAGAACGCGATCGCTTCCTCGCAGCGTCCTTCGAAGGAAAGATAGGGATTCAGTGCCATGGAACCTCCTCGTCGCGCGTCATGGAATCAGCCGCCGCTGAGTGCCTGCACGATCAGCACCTCGTCGTCGGGCGCGAGCCGCAGCCCCAGGTCGAACACCGGCTCGCCGCGCACGAAGAAACGCACGTGCGGCCGCATGCGGTCCTGCTCGTTGATCATGCGGAAGCGGATGCCCGGATAGCGCCGCTCGAGATCGTCCAGCACCGCGCCCAGCGTCGCGCCGTCGGCCTCGACCCAGCACGCGCATCGGTCGATCGCCAGGGGCACGATGCTCAGGCGAGCTGCGCGGCCTCGACCGCGTAGATCTCCGGCAGGTTGCGAACGATGCAGGACCACTTTGCCCCTTCGTCGCGGCTCGCCCAGATCTCGCCGCTGGTCGTGCCGAAGTAAAGGCCGACCGGATCGCGCGCGTCGGCGCACATCGCCTGCCGCTTGACCGTCCACCAGGCCTGCTGGGCAGGCAACCCCCGGTCCTGGCGCTGCCACGACCTGCCGCCGTTGCGCGTGACGTAGACCGCCGGCTTGCCCTGGATGCTGGTGCGCGGCCACACGGTCTGGCCGTCCATCGGCAGCACCCAGCAGGTGGCGTCGTCGCGCGGATGCACGGTCATCGTGAAGCCCACGTCGCCGACCGTCTTCGGCATCGCGCGCCCGATGCGCGACCAGGTGCGCGCGGGGCGGTCGAGACGGTAGATGCCGCAGTGGTTCTGCTGGTAGAGGCGATCCGGATTGCTCGGGCACAGCCGGATGCAGTGCGGGTCGTGAAAGGTCGGCGTCGAGCGGTCGAAGCCCTCGACGACATCCAGTCCGTCGATCAGCAGGCTGAAGGTCTGTCCGCCGTCGCGCGATTCGTGCACGCCGCCGCCCGACATGCCGAACAGCAGGTGCTGCGGGTCGCGCGGATCGACGATGATCGAGTGCATCTTCGGGCCGTCCGGCGTGCCGTCCTGCACGGTGCCCATCCAGGCGATGTACTTCGGATCGTCGTTGATCGGCGAGGCGCCGCTCCAGGTGATGCCATCGTCGTCGGAGCGGAACAGGCCCTGCGGCGACGTGCCCGCATACCAGACGCCAGGCTGGCTGGCGTGTCCCGGCGTCAGCCAGAAGGTGTGATCGACGACGCGGCCGCTGCCGTCGGCCTTCTTCTCGAAGGCCGGTGGGCGCCCGGCTTCCTTCCAGGTCCTGCCCAGGTCGGTCGAGCGGAAGATCGTCGGGCCGAGGTGTCCTGTCTTGGCCGCCGCCAGCAGCGTCGGGTTCTTCTGCCGGGGCGCGACCGCCGGGCGCGGATCGAGCACGAGGTGATGCACGACATGGCCGAGGAAGTGTGGCCCATCGATGCGCCACTGGCGGCGCGCAGCGTCGCCGTGCAGCAGGAACGCCCCCTTGCGGGTGGCTACCAGCAGCAGGACCCGCCCGGACCCGGCGCGCGGAGCCCGGGTGGCCGAGGGACGCTTGCGCGTGCTTGCTGCGGGCGGCTTGGTTCGGAGTCTGCTGCTCGGCGTGGCCATGAGGTCTCCGCGGTGACGACCGATCGAGGGGCATCACGATAGGCTGTAACGGCTGCCGTGTCAGCGGTCGGCGCCGCTGCGCCGCGCCATGCGCCCGGCCGCCCGCGCTGCTTGCTCAGCCGGCTGCTTCGCGCGCCAGCAGTGCCCGCTTGCGCTCCACGCCCCAGCGGTAGCCCGCCAGATCGCCGTCGAGCCGCACGACGCGGTGGCATGGGATGGCCACGGCCAGCGGGTTGGACGCGACGGCGCGCGCCACGGCACGCACCGAGCGCGGTGCGCCGATGCGCCGCGCCACATCGCTGTAGCTGAGCGTCTGCCCGGCCGGCACTTCGCGCAGCGCCTGCCAGACCCGTTGCTGGAACGCCGTGCCGCGGACGTCGAGCGGCAGATCGTGCCCGCGCGCAGGGGCCTCGATCATGCCGACGACCCGGGCCACCAGCTGCTCGAAAGCGGCATCACCGCCCACCAGCTGGGCGCGCGGAAAGCGGTCCTGCAGGTCGCGCGCCAGCGCATCCGGATCGTCGCCCAGCAGGATGGCGCAGACGCCGCGATCGCTGGCGGCCACCAGGATCGAGCCAAGTGAGCACTCGCCTATCGCAAATCGGATCTCGGTACCGGCCCCGCCTGCCCGGTAGCGCGTCGGGGTCATGCCGAGCCGCGCCGCGGCCTCGCCGTAGAAGCGCCCGCTCGAGTTGTAGCCGGCGTCGTAGATGGCGTCGGTGACGCGGGCGGCGCCGCGCAGGCCGGCCTGCACCCGGCGGGCCCGGTGCGCTTCGGCGTACTGGCGCGGCGTGACTCCGGTGACGGACTTGAACAGCCGGTGCAGATGAAACGGACTCAGCCCGGCGCGCTGCGCCAGGTCAGCCAGCGGCGGTGGTGCATCGGCCTGCTCGATCACCCGGCACAGCGTGGCGACGAGTCCGGCCGTGCGCTCGCGGCGGCCCGGGGTCGCCGGATGGCAGCGCCGGCAGGCCCGGAAGCCGGCCTGTTCGGCGGCGGCGGCGGTGGCGTGGAACTCGACGTTCTCCGGCCGCGGCCGGCGCGAGCCGCAGGACGGCCGGCAGTAGATGCCGGTGGTGCGTACCGCATAGACGAAGCGGCCGTCGGCGCCGGCATCGCGCGCCAGCACGGCGGCCCAGCGCGGATCGCTGACGGTGGCGGCGGCGCGCCGCTCGTGCGTCGTGGTCATGTTCACTCGAAGTCTCCGGTCATCATATCGACGACGCGCAGACTAGGGCGCCGAGGCGACGGGCGAACTCCGCCGCTTGCGGTCGAATTCCGCTGCCAGGGGAAAGTGCCGAGGCCGGCCGCGCGCGGCCGGCGGCCAGAAGCGACAAGGCCCGCCAG
>JALORV010000330.1 GCA_025458735.1 Burkholderiaceae bacterium
CCCAGGCCGCACCGCTCGTGGCCCCGTTCGCGGCCGCCGACGATGGCGCGGTGGCGTCGCCGTGGCGGATCGTCACGCTGCCCAAGATCCCACGCCATACGCAGTACCGCGTCGTGACCGTCGACGGGCGGCCGGCAGTGCGCGCCGAAGCACAGGCCTCTTACGGCAACCTGCTGCTGGCATTCGGTCCGCCCGGGGTCGCGGTCGAGGCGGCCCCGACCCTGCGCTGGCGCTGGCGCGTCGATCGCCTGCCGGAGCGCAGCGACCTTACGACTCGCGCCGGCGACGACGTCGCCGCGAAGGTGTGCGTGCTGTTCGACCTGCCGCTGGCGCGCCTGGGCCTCGCCGATCGCCTGCGCATCGAACTCGGACGCCGCCTGTTCGATCCTGCCCTGCCCGCGGCCACGCTGTGCTACGTGTGGGATCGCACGCTCGCGCGCGGCAGCTGGCTCCCGAACATCTACACTGACCGCGTGCGCATGCTGGTGCTGCGCTCGGCCGCCGCCGGCGACCAGGGCGCCTGGTTCGAGGAGCGGCGCGATCTGCGCGCAGACTTCCGGCGCGCCTTTGGACCCGAGGCCGAGGGTGGCGTGCCAGCGATCACCGCGCTGGCCGTGGCCAGCGACACCGACAACACCGGAGGAGCCGCCTTGGCCTTCTTTGCCGACATCACCCTGGAGCGCGAGTGAAGCGACTGCTGCTGATCGGTGGCGGCCACGCGCACCTGTTCGTGCTGCGCGAACTGCTGCGCCGGCGTCCGCGCGACCTTGAAGTGATGCTGGTCACCCCCTTCGAGCGCCAGCTTTACAGCGGCATGCTGCCGGGCTGGATCGCCGGACACTACGCCCTCGACGAAATCGCCGCGCCGCTGCGGCCGCTGGCACAGGCTGCCGGCGTGCCGCTGCTGACGCACCGTGTCGTCGCGCTCGACGTCAATGCCCGCCACGTGCGCACCGCGCCCGGCCTCGTGCTCGAGTACGACCTGCTGTCGATCGCCGCGGGCTCGGACATCGCTACCCACGGCATCGACGGCGCGCAGCAGTGGACGCTGCCGCTGCGGCCGATCGAGAACTTCGTTGCGCGCTGGAATGCGCTGGCACCGCGCGTGGCCGAGGCCGATCAGCCGCAGGTGACCATCATCGGCGCCGGCGCCGGCGGGGTCGAGGTCTCACTGGCGATCGCCTATGCCATGCGCGCCGCCGGCAACGGCACGCGCGTGCAGCTCGTCACCGGCGGCGCGCTGCTGCCAGGGCACAGCGCGCGCGCCCGCGCGCTGGTGCTGCAGGCCCTGGCCAATGCCCGCGTGCGCGTGATCGATGCCAGCGCGATCCGGGTGGACAGCGACCACGTCGACCTGCGGGATGGCGCCTCGCTGCCCAGCGACGTGACGCTGCTGGTCGCCGGCGCCGCCCCGCTGTCTTGGCTGGCCGACAGCGGCCTGACACTCGACGCGCAGGGCTTCGTGGCAGTCGACCGCACGCTGCGCTCGGTTTCGCACGCGAACGTATTCAGCGCCGGCGACTGCGCGACGATGGTCGGCGTGCCGCGGCCGCGCTCGGGCGTCTATGCCGTGCGCGCTGGTCCGCCGCTGGCAGACAACCTGCTTCGCGCCGCCGCCGGCCGCTCGCTGCGGACGCACTCTCCCCAGCGCGCGGCGCTGTACCTGCTGGCGACCGGGCCGCAGCGCGCGATCGGATCGTGGAACGGTCTCGCGTGGTCCGGAGACTGGGTCTGGCGCTGGAAGGACAGGATCGATCGTGCTTTCCTGGCGCAGTTCCGCGCCGCATAGACAGTCGGGTCGAGGAGTCGTCGATGCGCGGTATCGAAGTGGTGATCATCGTTGCGGTTGTGGTGCCGGTGCTGCTGCTGGCCGCCGGCCAGTGGGGCCTGCTGGCCGGCCGTGCACCCGCAAACCTCGGCGTGCGCGACCGCAAGCTCAAGCCGCCGTCACGCACGCCCAACAGCGTCAGCAGCCAGGCCGCCCTGTGGCCCGACGGCGACTACGCCAGCACCTACGCGCGCATCGACCCGCTGCCGGTGCGGGGCGACGGCAGCGCGGCCATCGCGAGGCTGCATCGCCTGCTGGCCGCCTGGCCGGGTGCACGCATCGTCGAGCAGCGGCCCGACTACCTGCGAGTCGAGTTCCGCACCCGCCTGCTGCGCTTCACCGACGACGCCGAGTTCTGGTTCGATCCGGCGACACACACGATCCAGCTGCGCTCGGCATCGCGACTGGGCCGCAAGGACTTCGGCGTCAACCGTGCCCGCATCGAGGCGCTGCGGGCCAAGTGGGATCCCGCAGGCGCGTGAGGCCACTCGTCGCGCGGCCCGGCGACCGTCAAGCCGGCCCGCGATGCTGCCGTTAAGGCAGTCAGGTCCACGCGCCAAGGAACGTTCATGCCGACCCTGCCTGCCCCTTCCCGCACCGGCCTCATCGGCTTGATCGCGCTCGCGCTTGCCGCGCCGGTTCTTGCCGAGCCGCCACCGCACGCCAAGGCCCACGGCTGGCGCAAGAAGAACGACCCGACCTACGTGGGCTACACCGGCAAGGCCTGGCCGCAGGACTACGGCATCACTTCGGGGCGTTGCCAGACCGATGTCATCCTCGGTACCGCCGGTGCGGCCGTCGGAGGCGTCCTCGGCGCGCAGGTCGGCGACGGCAGCGGCCGCACGGTGGCGATACTGGCCGGCGCTGCGCTGGGCGCCATCGTTGGCGCCAGCATCGGACGCGAGCTGGACCAGGCCGATGCCGC
>JALORV010000331.1 GCA_025458735.1 Burkholderiaceae bacterium
GCTGCCACCGGCGGCCGGCTTCATCAGCAAGTGGTACATGCTGTCCGGCGCGATGGCCGCCTCGCAGTGGGCGGCAGTGGCGGTGATCGTCGCCAGCACACTGCTCAACGCCGGATACTTCCTGCCGATCGTCTATCGCGCGTTCTTCCGCCGCGCGGCTGATGACGGCCATGCGCATGGGCACGGCGAGGCGCCACTGCCGATGGTGGTGGCGCTGACGCTGACGGCGGGGGCGACGCTCGCACTGTTTGTGGTGCCCGACATACCACTCGCGCTGGCGCGGCTGGCGGTCACCGGAGGCTGAGCGCATGGACCGACGACACTGGCTGGACGAGCCGCGCAACGTGAAGCTGCTGTGGCGCCTGTTCCTCGGGGTGCTGGCGCTGACCGTGCTGGCCGAGCCCTTCGTTCACCTGCATCCGCACTTCGCCGTCGAGCGCCTGTTCGGCTTCCACGCCTGGTTCGGCCTGCTCGCCTGCGCGGCGATGATCGTCGTCGCCAAGCTGCTGGGCTGGGTCCTGAAGCGGCCCGACACCTACTACGACGAAGCCGGCAGCGGTGAGCATCGCGATGACTGAGTTCGTCGTCCATCCGGGCCTGCTGCTGATCGGCGGCGGACTGCTGTTGCCCTGGCTGCGCGGGGCGCTGCGCAGCGCGACGGTGCTGCTGCTGCCGCTGGCGGCGCTGGCGGCGGTGTGGACTGTCCCCGACGGCGCGGTGTGGCAACTGCAGTTTCTCGACCTCGTGCTGACGCCCTTGGAGGGCGGCAGGCTGGGACGCCTGTTCGCCACGATCTTCGCCGTGATGGCCCTCGGCGGGGGCCTGTATGCGCTGGGCCAGTCGAGCCGCATCGAGTCGGCGGCGGCGCTGGTGTACGCCGGCGCGGCGATCGGCGTGGCGCTGGCGGGCGACCTCGTCACGGTGTTCGTGTTCTGGGAAGTCATGGCGATCGGCTCGACGCTGGTGCTGTGGAGCGCCGCCACGCCGGCGTCGTATCGCGCCAGCCTGCGTTACCTGATGATCCACCTGGGCGGTGGCGCGCTGCTGTTCGCCGGCATCGCCGGCCACGTCGCCGCCACCGGCGACGTAGCTTTCAGCCGCATGCAACCCGACTCGGTGGCGCACTGGCTGATCCTGATCGGTTTCCTCGTCAATGCCGGTGCACCGCCGCTGGCCGCCTGGTTGCCCGATGCCTATCCGGAGGCCTCGTGGAGCGGCACCGTGTTCCTGTCGGCGTTCACCACCAAGACCGCCGTCTATGTGCTGCTGCGCGGCTTCCCCGGCACCGAACTGCTGGTGTGGGTCGGCCTCATCATGGTGTTCTACGGCATCGTCTACGCGCTGCTGGAAAACGACATGCGGCGCATCCTCGCGTATTCGATCGTCAACCAGGTCGGCTTCATGATCGCCGGCATCGGCATCGGCACCGAGCTGGCGCTCAACGGCGCGGCGGCGCACGCCTTCGCGCACATCATCTACAAGGCGCTGCTGCTGATGTCGGCCGGCTCCGTGCTGCTGATGACCGGGCGGCGCAAGTGCTCGGAGCTGGGCGGGCTCTATCACAGCATGCCGCTGACGACGCTGTGCGGCACCATCGGCGCGCTGGCGATCTCCTCGTTCCCGCTGACCTCGGGCTTCGTCTCGAAGTCGATGATCTCGCAGGCGGCCAGCGACGGCGGCCTGCTCGCCGTGTGGCTGCTGCTGACCGCGGCCTCGGCCGGCGTCTTCCTGCATGCCGGCATCAAGTTCCCATGGTTCGTGTTCTTCCAGAAGGACTCGGGCCTGCGGCCGGCAGAGCCGCCGGCATCGATGCGCTGGGCCATGATCCTGTTCGCCTTCCTGTGCATCGCGCTCGGCGTCTGGCCCGAGCCGCTGTACCGGATGCTGCCTTACCCGGTGGACTACGTTCCGTATACCGCGGCGCACGTGCTGACGCAGCTGCAGCTGCTGCTGTTTTCCGGGCTGGCGTTCTTCCTGCTGCTGCCGTGGCTGCGCCGGACGCTGACCATCACGCTGGATGTCGACTGGCTGTGGCGGCGCGCGCTGCCGGCGACGGCACGCGTGTTTGCGCGCGGCGCCGATGCCGCGCAGGCGACCTTTGCGCGGATCGCCGGGGGCGTCGGGCTTTGGCTGCTGGCCGGCATCGAACGCAGCGCCGATCCGCGCGGCACGCTCGGTGGCACCTGGCCGATCCGCAGCATGGCACTATGGGTTCTCGTCGTGCTGCTTGCGTACCTTGCCTTCTATTACTTCGGATGACCGCGCATGACTGCGCATGACCTCGCCGCCGTGACTGCCCGCGGCAGCCCCGCCGCGCCGCCGCGGCGGACAGCGGCATGCCGTGGGCACGATCGATGACAGCGCGCGCCCGCATCGCGGTCACGCGTCGCATCTTTCCCGAACTGATCGAGGGCCTGCGCGCGGAGTTCGAGCTCAGCGCCAACCAGGACGACGTCGCCTGGGGACCGGAGCAGCTGGCGGCTGCGTTGCGCGAGGCGGACGGCGCACTGCTGACCCC
The DNA here is from genome assembly GCA_025458735.1 of Burkholderiaceae bacterium. The sequence goes on from JALORV010000331.1 coordinate 2,519, forward strand.
GGGCGAGCGCATTGACGAGGCGCTGCTGGCCCAGTGCCCGCGACTGCGGGTCGTTGCCAACATCGCGGTGGGCTACAACAACCTCGACCTCGCCGCCTGCACGCGCCATGGGGTGATGGCCACGAACACGCCGGATGTGCTCAACGAGGCGACCGCCGATCACGCCTGGGCACTGCTGCTCGCCGCCGCCCGCCGCGTCGTCGAGTCCGAACGCTGGCTGCGCGCCGGACTCTGG
>JALORV010000015.1 GCA_025458735.1 Burkholderiaceae bacterium
TTGCCGAAGGCGTCCTGCAGAGCACCCTCGACCTGCTTCGGATCCTCTATGCGGATGCCGATGTGGCCGTAGCTCTCGGCCAGTTTCACGAAGTCCGGCAGCGCATCCATGTAGGACTCCGAGTAGCGGCTGCCGTAGTCGATCTGCTGCCACTGCCGCACCATGCCGAGGTAGCGGTTGTTGAGGTTGACGATCTTCGGCGTCAGCCGGTACTGCTTGCAGGTGGAAAGCTCCTGGATGCACATCTGGATCGAGGCCTCGCCGGTGATGCAGGCGACCTGCGCGCCCGGATTGGCCATCTGCACGCCCATCGCGTACGGGAGGCCCACACCCATCGTGCCGAGGCCGCCGGAGTTGATCCAGCGGCGCGGCTGGTCGAAGCGGTAGTACTGGGCGGCCCACATCTGGTGCTGGCCGACGTCGGACGTGATGAACGCGTCGCCCTTCGTGATCTCCCACAGTTTCTCGACCACGTACTGCGGCTTGATCGCGCCGCCGTTCTGCTCGTAGCGCAGGCAGTCGCGCCTGCGCCACTCCTCGATCTGGGTCCACCAGGCTGCGAGCTTTGCCGCATCCGGCCGCGCGCCGGCTGCCTCGATCTGCGACAGCAGCTCGATCAGGACCTCGCGCACGTCGCCGACGATCGGCACGTCGACCTTCACGCGCTTGGAGATCGACGAGGGGTCAACGTCGATGTGGACGATCTTGCGCGGGCTGCTCGCGAAGTGCTTGGGATTGCCGATCACGCGGTCGTCGAAGCGGGCGCCGACGGCCAGCAGCACGTCACAGTGCTGCATGGCCATGTTGGCCTCGTAAGTGCCGTGCATGCCGAGCATGCCGACGAACTTCGGGTCGCTGGCCTTGAAGCCGCCGAGGCCCATCAGCGTGTTGGTGCACGGAAAGCCGAGCAGGTTGACGAGGCGGTTCACCAGATCGGCGGAGTCCGACAGGATCACGCCGCCGCCCGTATAGATCATCGGCCGCTCGGCGCCGAGCAGCAGCTGCACCGCCTTCTTGATCTGGCCCTGGTGGCCCTTGACCACCGGCTTGTAGGAGCGCATATCGACTTCGCGCGGGTAGTGATACTCGGTGCGCGCGATCGTCACGTCCTTCGGGATGTCGACCAGCACCGGACCGGGGCGGCCGGTCTGCGCGATGAAAAAGGCCTTTTTCATCGTCGCGGCCAGCTCGCGGACGTCCTTGACCAGGAAGTTGTGCTTGACGCAGGGCCGCGTGATGCCGACGGTGTCGCACTCCTGGAAGGCATCCTGGCCGATGGCGTGCGTCGGCACCTGCCCGGTGATGATCACCATCGGGATCGAATCCATGTAGGCAGTGGCGATGCCGGTGACCGCGTTGGTCACGCCGGGGCCGCTGGTGACCAGCGCCACGCCGACGCGCTGGCTGGATCGCGAATAGGCATCGGCAGCGTGCACCGCCGCCTGCTCGTGCCGTACAAGGATGTGCTGGAACTTGTCCTGCTTGAAGATCTCGTCGTAGATGTACAGGACCGCGCCACCGGGGTAGCCGAAGACGTGGGTCACGCCCTCGTCCTGCAGTGCTCGTACGACGATTTCTGCGCCTGTGAGTTGCATTGTGCTAACTCCTCTCAAAGTCCACAGGAAATTGATCGGATGCCGTCCATGCGCGCTTGTGGCTCGCGGTGCGGCGGGGGGCGCTTTACGCGTTTACAACGGGATAGGCTGTGCTCGCTAAAGACGGGTTCTTGTTTTGCAAGAACCGGTGACGATACTGCAGCGCACAAGTTAAGGCAAACCGCTGCCGCTGCGATGACAGCAGGCAACCATCGACTGGTGCGCGGGCCGCTCTGTTAGCATGGCCCGCCGTTTCCCACACCGCGGGCCACGCCGCCTTCCGGCACGCTGGCCCCTGCGATGGCCACCCGCGACGAGCTTTCCGAGTTTCTCGCCAGCGTCGAGCGCCGCGCCTACAAGCAGGCGCTGTTTGCAGTGCGCGACAGCGATGCCGCGCTCGACATCGTGCAGGACGCGATGATCAAGCTGTCGCAGAGCTACGGCGAGCGGCCCTCGGCCGAGTTTCCGCTGCTTTTCACCCGCATACTGCAGAACGTCATCCACGATCATTTCCGGCGGCAGAAGGTCCGTTCGACCTGGGTGACCCTGTTTTCGGCCCTGACCCCGGCTGGGGACGACGACGCCGATCCGCTGGAAACCCTCGAGGCCCTGGCCGGTTCGGCCGAGGCCGAAGGGGCCGGCGACAAGGTCGAGCGGGCCCAGGTCGTGGCCATCATCGAGGAAGAGGTCGGCCGCCTGCCGGCCCGTCAACGGGAGGCGTTCCTGATGCGTTACTGGGAAGACATGGACGTGGCGGAAACCGCCGCGGCGATGGGGTGTTCCGAGGGCAGCGTCAAGACGCACTGCTCGCGGGCCACCCACGCGCTCGCCAAGGCGCTGCGGGCGCGAGGTATCACCCTATGAACGAGAACGAATTCGGCTACCGGATCCGCCAGGCACTCGACGAGGGCCTGGATCGGCTCGACTACCGCACGACCTACCGGCTGCAGCAGGCGCGCCAGGCCGCGATGGCGCGGCTGCCGGCTGCCGGCGGGGTGCCCGCGCTGGCCCCGGCCTGGCAGACGGCCGGCGGGCCGCCGGTCGAGCAGGAACCGATCGGCTGGCTGCGCGGACTGGGCCTGGCGGTGCCGCTGGTGGCCCTGATCATCGGCTTCGTCGGCATTTACGACTACCAGGAGTCGCGCCGCATCGCCGAACTGGCCGACATGGACTTTGCGGTGCTGATGGACGATGTGCCGCTGGAGACTTACGCGGACAAGGGCTTCGGCGCCCTGCTCCAGAACCCATCGGACGAACTGTAGGAACCTGCGTGCCGTTGCTGCCCATGCGACGCGCCCTGCTGGCCGCCATCACGGCGGCGGCCGCGACGGCGCTCGCCCCGGCCGCCGCGCAATCGGCGCGACCGACCTGGAATGAACTGACGCCGGCCCAGCGCGAAGCGCTGGCGCCGCTGGCGTCCGACTGGTCCAGCCTCGACAGCGACCGCAAGCGCAAGTGGCTGGAGGTGGCGGCCAAGTACCCGAACCTCTCGCCCGACGGCAAGCAGAAACTGCACGAGCGCATGCGGGAGTTCGCCCGCCTGTCGCCGGAACAGAAGCGGACAGCCCGGGAGAACTTCCGGCGCGCCTACGAGGTGCCCGCCGAGCAGCGTGAAGCCACCGTGCAGAAGTTCCAGGAACTGCCGCCGGACAAGAAGCGCGAGCTGGCCGACCGGGCTGCCGCCAAGCCCGAGACGGCTCGCCGGCCGAAGGATCTGGCCGTGCCGCCGGCCCGTCCGCCGGCCAAGACCGAACCCAAGCCGCAGTGAGCGGCATGACATGCCGCTAGTCGGTGGCAGCCCCGCTGCGGCCGAGTTGCAGCCGGCCGGACTGCTGCTGCGCGTGGCGGCCATGGTCTACGAAGGCGTGCTGCTGTTCGGCGTGGCCTTCGCGGCCGGCTTGGCACTGCTGACCCTGGCCGGCTGGGAGGGTCCGCTTGCAGGTGCCCGCCGGCTGGCACTTCAGGCTGCGCTGTTCGGCGCCATCGGCCTTTACTTCGTGTGGTGCTGGAGTCGCAGCGGACAGACCCTGGCACTCAAGACCTGGAAGCTGCGCGTGATCGATGCCCACGGCCGGCCGCCGACATGGCCGCGCGCGCTGTCGCGCTATCTGCTTGCCTGGCACCTCTTCGTGCCCGGCCTGCTCGCCATTGCCGTGCTGCAGCCGTCGCGTGTGGCGGGCCTGCTGGCGCTCGCACTCGGCTTCGTCGTGCTGCTGCTGCCGGCCGCGATCGACCCGCAGCGGCGCCTGCTGCACGACCGCTGGAGCGGCACCCGGATCGTGCGGGCGGATTGAGACGCCGCGCCCGGTTCAGTCGACCGGCCGGAACGGATCGGGATCGCCGGCAAACAGGCGCGCGTTGATCGCGAGTTCGCGCCGCCGGATCGTCGCCAGGAAATCGCGCGCACCACCCATTCCCGCGAAGGCGTGGAAACCGCGATACAGGAAGTGATGCAGGTGGGCGTAGCCCCAGGCCTCGGCCGGCCCTTTCATCATGCCGAGCATCGGCGCCAGCATCGGAATCCGCGCGAGGCGGTCGAGCGCGCCGCCGATGTCGTTGACCAGTTCGATCTGCCGCTCGCGCCGGGCGGGTGAACCGACCTGCGTGTAGGCCTCGGCGTAGCGCTGGGCCGACACCGGCAGCCGTATCACGCGCGCCAGCCCGGCATCGAGCTCCTCCGCGAGTTCGTCGAGCTCGACCGCCAGCAGCAGCGTCTCGATCGCCCGCCCCGGCAGCATGCGCGCGAGCTTCGGCACGACGCGCTGCACTTCGGCGTCGCGCTGCTCGAAGTCGCGCGCGCCGTACAGCTCCTCGAGGAAGAATTCGCACGACTCCCGGTACCGCGCGTTGGCGAGCAGGTCGGCATAGGTGCGCGCCAGCCGCCCGGCCTGCCAGCGCTTGACGGCGAGCCAGCGGTCGGCAAGGTCGCTGTCCGCGTGCAGCCGGGCGCGCAGCGCGATCACCCGCCCGAGGGCGTCGGTCAGTTTTTTCTGGGTCCCGGCACTGGCGGCGCCCAGCATGGCCGCGGCCTCCGCAGGCGACGCTAGGCCGCCCGGGGCGCCCGCGCCGCGTAGCCGCGCGGAATCGCGGACAGCAGCCGCCGCGTGTAGTCGTGTCCCGGCGCTGCGTAGATCGCGTCCGACGGCCCGCGCTCGACGATCTCGCCCTCGCTCATCACCAGCATGTCGTCGGCCATGTACTTCACCACCGCGAGATCATGGCTGATGAAAATGTAGGTCATGCCGAACTCGTCCTGCAGGTCGAGCAGCAGATTGAGCACCGTGGCCTGCACCGAGACGTCGAGCGCCGACACCGACTCGTCGCAGATGACGACGTCCGGCTTCATGGTCAGGCAGCGCGCGATCGCAATGCGCTGCCGCTGCCCGCCCGAGAACTCGTGCGGGTACTTGTAGACGCTGTCGGCACCAAGGCCGACGCGACGCGCCAGCGCCACCGCCTGGTCGAAACGATCGCCGTCGTTCGCGCCGATGCCGTGGATCTTCATCGGCTCGGTCAGGATCTGGCCGACCGTGAAACGCGGGTTCAGGCTGGCATACGGGTTCTGGAAGATGATCTGGATCTTGCGGCGGTACGCCATCATCTCCGCGTCGGACAGCGCCAGCAGGTCCTTGCCCTGGTACAGCACCTGGCCCGAGGTCGCCTCCACCAGGCGCATCAGCAGCATGCCTACCGTGGTCTTGCCGGAGCCGGACTCGCCCACCACGCCCAGCGTGCGGCCCGGGTAGAGCGAAAAGCTCGCATCCTTGACGGCATGCACCGTCTTGCGGCCGAACAGGCCGGTCTTCAGCCGGTATTCCTTGCGCAGGCCCCTGGCCTCGATCAGCGGCTGCGGCGCGGGCGGCCGCGCCACCCGCTGCTCGCTCACGACGATCTGCGACTCCGGCTTGCCCTGCATGAAGTCGTCGATCACCGGCAGCCGCTTCGGCTTGGTATCGACGCGCGGCCGGCACAGCAGCAGCGCCTTGGTATAGGCATCCTGCGGAGCCTCGAAGATTTCCTTGACCGTGCCCTTCTCGCGCACGACGCCGTCGCGCATCACCACCACGTGATCGGCGATCTCGCCGACCAGCCCGAGGTCGTGGCTGATGAACAGCACGCTCATCCGGTGACGGTCCTGCAGCCGCTTGATCAGTTCGAGGATCTGCCGCTGCACCGTGACGTCGAGCGCCGTGGTCGGCTCATCGGCGATCAGCAGCTTCGGCTCGCAGGCGATCGCCATCGCGATCATCACGCGCTGCTGCTGGCCGCCCGAAAGCTCGTGCGGATAGGCATCGACGCGCGACTTCGGCTCGGGAATGCCGACCTCGGTCAGCAGTTCCACCACCCGGTCGCCGACCTGCCGGCGCGACAGCCCCATGTGGAGCTGCAGCACTTCGGCGATCTGCCAGCCGACCGGGAACACCGGATTGAGCGAGGACATCGGCTCCTGGAACACCACGGAGATGTCCTTGCCGCGGATGGCACGCAGCGATTCGATCGGGTCGGTGAGCAGGTTGCGGCCGCCGAACTCGATCCGGCTTTCCGGGCCGACGATCGCGTTCTCCGGCAACAGCCGCACGATCGACATCGCCGACACGCTCTTGCCGGATCCCGACTCGCCGACCAGCGCCACCGTGGCGTTCTCCGGAACATCGAAGCTCACGCCCTTGACGGCCTCGACGACGCGATGCCGACCGAGCCGGAACGAAACTCGCAGATCTCTGACCGAGACTAGGTTGCTCATGAGGACTCGAAGCGGAGTTGCGTTGGCGTGCCCTTGTGATGAAAAAAATCGTCTGGCTCCGCCAGCGATTTTTTCAAACCAGTCGCGCAAAAGTAGGGGTGCACTTTTGCGCGCTACCGTAACTTCGGATCGAGCGCATCGCGCAGCGCATCGGTCAGCAGCGAGAACGCCGTGACGAACAGCGCCATCGATATCGTCGTGGCCACCAGTTGCCACCAGTGGCCCAGCACCAGCTCGGCCTGTGCCTCCGACAGCATGGTGCCCCACGACACCTGGTCGACGCGCACGCCGAGGCCGAGGAAGGACAAAATCACCTCGGCCTTGATGAAGAACACGACGTGCAGCGACAGCTGCACCAGCACGACGTGGCTGATGTTGGGCAGGATGTGCACGAACATGCGCGCGAAGTGGCTGGCGCCGATGGCCTCGGCCGCGCGCACGTACTCGCGCGAGCGATGCTTCATGTACTCGGCCCGCACCAGCCGGTAGATGCCGGTCCAGCCGGCCAGCCCCAGGATCAGGATCACCGTGCTGATGCCGCGCCCGAGCACCGCCGCGAAGGCGAAGATCAGCAGGATCCCCGGAATCGAGGTGAAGACGTTGTAGACCCACTCGAGGAAGTCGCCGACCTTGCCGCCGACGTAGCCGGACACGGCGCCCAGCATGGTGCCGATCAGCGTCGCCAGCACCGCCGCGAACACGCCGACGAAGATCGAGATCTCGGCGCCCTTGATCACCTTGGCGAGAATGTCGCGGCCGAGCCGGTCGCCGCCCAGCGGGAGTGTCTCGGCGCGCGGCGCCTCGGTGATCTGGATCTTCGATGCCCGCTCGGCCCACTCCTGGTACTTCGGCGCGAGCGGGTCGATGTCCGACAGGTCGACCGGCTTGGCGTCCTTGGCAAGCACGCTGGCGATCGGATCGGTGCCGGAGGTCTGCGCCCGAGCACCGACGAAGGTGGGCGGCGCATCCGGCACGCCGACCTCCTTCTGCCAGTCGGACGCCACGATGCCGACCGCCGCCGCCAGGATCAGCACCAGGAAGCCGGCCACCACGGCAAGCGACGCCATGCCGACCTTGTCGTTCTTCAGCCGGCGCCAGGCAGTGACCCAGACGCCGGCCGAGCGCTCCACATTGGCCTGATAGGCCTCGACTGCCGCGGTCATCGCCACCTCACTTCAGCACGCTCACTTGAGCACGACCCGCGGATCGACGAACTTGTACAGAACATCGGCCGCCAGGTTGATCACCATCGTCAGGGCCGCCAGGTACACCGTCACCGCCTGGATCACCGGATAGTCGCTGCGATTGACCGCCAGCAACGTCTCGCGCCCAAGGCCCGGGATCGAGAAGAAGGTCTCGATCAGGAACGAGCCGAGGAAGATGCCCGGCAATTGCACGGCAACATTGGTCAACACCGGGATCATCGCGTTGCGCAGCACGTGCACGAACAGCGCCCGGTTCTCGCTCACGCCCTTGGCGCGCGCCGTGCGCACGTAGTCCTGGTTGATTTCGTCGAGGAAGAAGCTACGGTACAGCCGCGTGTTCGGCGCCAGCGAGACGAAGGTCGCCAGCAGCACCGGCAGCACCGCGTAGTGCGTCAGGTTGGTCCAGAAGCTGTCGCTCCAGCCCTGCACCGGGAACCAGCCCAGATAGAAGCCGAACAGCCACTGGCCGACGATGATGTAGACGAGGAACGAGACCGACAGCATCACCGTGGTGATGATCATGATCGAGCGGTCGGTCAGCGAGCCGCGCACATACGCCACCGCCATCGCGGCGACGATGCCGAGCACCGTCTCGAGGATCAGGATCGGCACCATCACGGTCAGCGTCGCCGGCAGCCGCGTGCGGAAGATGTTCGCCACCGACTCGCCGGTGGCCCAGCTGTTGCCCCAGTTGAACGTGAAGATCGACTTCACGAATAGCCATAACTGGACATACCAGGGCTCGTTCAGGCCCAGCTGGGTGCGGATCGCCTCGATCTGCTCGGGCGTCGCCAGCAGGCCCCCGAGGATTTCCGCCGGATATAAGCGCCCACGCGGGCCGACTCTTTCTTGTCGTGGCTCGCACCGCCGGCTGTCGTTGCCAGACCCGCCGGGCGCGCGAAAGGGCGGATTATGCCGATCACCGCCCGGGAGTCCAACTTGGCCACGACGAAGCACGCCTGACGATGAAAGACGAGCACTCGCGCAGCCGGCGCGCGTTCACCCAGGCCATGGGGGCGGCGCCAACGCTGCTTGCCCTGCCTGCGATCGCCTCGCCCGCGGCTGCAGCCGACGATGTCAAGGTGCTGCGATATGCCTTCCGCGTCGCCGAGACCGGCTTCGATCCCGCGCAGGTGCAGGATCTGTACTCCAACACGGTGCTGTCGAACATCATCGATGCGCCGCTCACCTACGACTTCCTGGCGCGGCCGGCCGTCATCGTGCCCAACACCGCGACCGCGCTGCCGCAGTGGAACGAGGACTTCACCACGCTGACGCTGCGCATCCGGCCCGGCATTCACTTCCAGCAGCACGCGGCCTTCGGCGGTCGTCCGCGCGAGCTGGTGGCGGCCGACTACGTCTACTCGATCAAGCGCTACTTCGACCCGCGCCTGAAGAGCCCGCGGCTGTACCTGCTGGAAAATGCGCAGCTGCTGGGGATGGCGGACCTGCGCGCAGCGGCGCTGCGCAGCGGCCGCTTCGACTACGACCGCGAGGTCGAAGGCGTGCGGGCGCCCGACCGGTACACGCTGCAATTGCGCTTTGCCCGCCCCAATCCGCGCTTCCACCAGTA
>JALORV010000332.1 GCA_025458735.1 Burkholderiaceae bacterium
CAGAAGATCTACGCGCAACTGCATGGCCAATCCAGTGACTAGCCGCATGGCCGGCCCGACCAACAGTCCGCGACTCGCGTTCAACGTGCCGATGGCGCTCACCTGGGCGCGCATTGCGATGATCCCGGTGATCGTCGGCATCTTCTACCTCCCCGACGCGTGGCTGTCAGCCCACTTGAAGAACGTGGTGGCCTGCTGGCTGTTCGTGCTCGCCGCGGTCACCGACGCTTTCGACGGCTACATCGCGCGCCGCTACGGCATGGTGAGCCGGCTCGGCACCTTTCTCGATCCGGTGGCCGACAAGCTGATGGTGTGCGCGGCACTGATCGTGCTGCTGTCGCTCGGACGCATCGACGAGTTCGTGGCGCTGGTGATCATCGGCCGCGAGATCGCCGTGTCGGCGCTGCGCGAATGGATGGCGCAGATCGGCAAGTCGGCGAGCGTCGCCGTCAATTCACTGGGCAAGATCAAGACCATCGCGCAGATGGTCGCCATTCCGATGCTGCTGTACCACGACCGCCTGTTCGGCATGATCGACGTGCACCTGATCGGAACCGTGCTCATCTACCTTGCTGCCGCGCTCACCGTGTACTCGATGTTCATCTATCTGCGCATGGCGTGGCCGCACATGGGCGAGCACTGAGCCCGGCGATGCCGGACCGTGCTGTTGGTTTGACACCCCTCGGACCGCCGCTATAATTCGCCGCTTCGAGCGCGGGCGTAGCTCAGTTGGTAGAGCGCAACCTTGCCAAGGTTGAGGTCGAGAGTTCGAGACTCTTCGCCCGCTCCAGAATTCAGCACGAAGGGGAAGCCGGCGCGCTTCCCCTTTTGGTTTGAGCCCTTGTCTTCTCCGACAGGGCGGGGTGGCAGAGTGGCCATGCAGCGGACTGCAAATCCGTGTACGCCGGTTCGATTCCGACCCCCGCCTCCATCACTTGCTTTCAGCTTGCGCGCCGTCAGGCTGGCAGGCCCAGCGCGGCAAGCAGCAGCGCGCTCTGGCCGAGCAGCGCCAGTCCGACCAGTATCGCTTCGATCACCATCACAGCCCGTTGTGTGCCGGCAGGCAGCATTTGAGTCTCCCGAAGTCAGAAGGATTGAAGATTCCGGGAGCAAGGCTAGGCGGCGCGTGTAACCGGAGAGTGTCGGCAGTCCGTCGTTGTGTAACGTTGCCGCAGGTTTCGGGCTGTGTGCGAGGACGGCGAAGCTGTCTCTGTTGGCTGAAGCGACGGGATGATTAACTGCTAGGCTTTCCCCGCGCTTTTTGCCGCCGCGGTGGTGAAACTGGTAGACACAGCGGACTTAAAATCCGCCGCAAGCGCAAGCAAGCATGCCGGTTCGATTCCGGCCCGCGGCACCAAGGTCCCCGATGAAGGTATTCGATCTAGGCTGTGACAACGAGCATTCCTTCGAGGGCTGGTTCGCCTCGGCGGAGGATTTCGACCGCCAGCAGCAGGCGAAGCTGGTGGAGTGCCCGGTCTGTGGCAGCCACGCCGTGCGCAAGCTGCTGTCGGCGCCGCGGCTGAACCTGGGCGCCGAGGCGCCGGTGGAAAAGCTCCCGGTGGCGCAGGCCAACGACGCCTCGATGCAGGCGATGCTGTTGCAAATGGCGCGTCACATCCAGGCCAATAGCGAGGATGTCGGCGAGAAGTTCCCCGAGGAGGCGCGGCGCATCCACTACGAGGAAGCGCCGAAGCGCTCGATTCGCGGGCTCGCCTCGCGCGACGAGGCGGCGAGTCTGGCCGAGGAGGGCATCGAGGTGATGCCCCTGCCTTTCGGCAACCTGCTGAAGAACCCGGTGCAGTAAGGGGCGGCCGCCGTCAGCGCTTCGCGGTCGGAGCAGCGCCGAACAGGGTGGCCTTTTCCTTGTCGGTCATCTGCGGCTTGCGGCGATCGGCCAGTACCTGCACGCCGCGCTGCACCGCGGGTCGCGCGTCGATCGCCTCGTACCAGCGCTTCACACTGGGATACTCCGCCAGGTCGATGCCCTGGTTCGCGTGGGAACGCGTCCACGGAAAGATGGCGATGTCGGCGATCGAGTAGTCGCCGGCGAAGTACTCGACTTCCGCCAGCCGCCGGTCCATCACGCCGTACAGGCGCTTGGCCTCGTTGGTGTAGCGGTTGACCGCGTACTCGATCTTCTCGGGTGCATAGATGCGGAAGTGATGCGCCTGTCCCAGCATCGGGCCGACGCCGCCCATCTGGAACATCAGCCACTGCAGCGCCACGTATTTGCCGCGCACATCGGCGGGCAGGAAGCGCCCGGTCTTGGCGGCCAGGTAGAGCAGGATGGCGCCGGATTCGAACAAGGCAATCGGTTTGCCATCCGGCCCCTGGCTGTCGACGATCGCCGGGATCTTGTTGTTGGGACTGATCTTCAGGAAGGCCGGCTTGAACTGGTCCCCGGCGCCGATGTCGACGGCGTGCACGTTGTACGGCAGGCCGCACTCCTCCAGCATGATGTGGACTTTGTGACCGTTGGGCGTGGGCCAGGTGTAGACGTCGATCATCGCGAACCTCAGTGTCTGGGGGGCAGGGGGACGTGCTTGGCGATCTCCAGCTTGGCGATCGCGTTGCGGTGGACTTCATCCGGGCCGTCGGCCAGGCGCAGCGTGCGCGCCAGCGTGTAGGCATAGGCGAGCGGAAAGTCGTCGCACATGCCGCCGCCGCCGTGCGCCTGGATCGCCCAGTCGAGCACGGTGCAGGCCACGTTGGGCGCGACCACCTTGATCATCGCGATACTGCCGCGCCACCGGGCCGCCGAAGGCCACGCGGCCGGCGAGCCGCCGGCACATCAGTTCGAGGGCCCGTTCGGCCAGGCCGATCGAACGCATGCAGTGGTGGATGCGCCCCGGCCCGAGCCGGCCCTGCGCGATCTCGAAGCCGCGCCCTTCGCCCAGCAGGATGTTCGACGCCGGCACGCGCACGTCCTCGAACAGCGTTTCCATGTGGCCGTGCGGCGCGTCGTCGTAGCCGAAGACATTGAGCGGGCGCACGACCTTCAGGCCCGGGGTCTCGGCCGGCACCAGGATCATCGACTGCTGCGCGTGCCGTGGCGCCTCGGGGTCGGTCTTGCCCATCACGATGTAGATGCGGCAGCGCGGATCGCCGGCGCCGGAGGTCCACCACTTGCGGCCATTGATCACGTAGGAGTCACCGTCGCGCCGGATCGAGGTCTGGATGTTGGTGGCGTCGGACGAAGCGACCTCGGGCTCGGTCATTGCGAACGCCGAGCGGATCTCGCCGGCGAGCAGCGGCTTCAGCCAGCGCTCCTTCTGCTCCGGCGAGCCGTAGCGTTCGATCGTCTCCATGTTGCCGGTGTCCGGCGCCGAGCAGTTGAACACTTCCGAGGCCCACGGAATGCGGCCCATGATCTCGGCCAGCGGTGCGTACTCGAGATTGGTGAGGCCGGCGCCGTGCGGAGAATCGGGCAGGAACAGGTTCCACAGACCGGCGGCGCGCGCCTTCGGCTTCAGTTCCTCGATCAGCCGGGTCGGGGTCCAGCGTGCGCCGCGGCGCGTGTTCTCCTCGACCTCTTCATGAAAGCGGCGCTCGACCGGGACGATGTGCTCGTCCATGAAGGCCGCGACCTGCGTTTGCAACTGCCGGGCGCGTTCCGAGTAGCTGAATTCCATGTTTCGCACCTCCTCCCGGGCAGGATAGCGCAGCGTGGTTGTTGCCCGCTGAAGCCGCGCGTAGAGTCCGCCCGCGGGAGGACGCATGAAGCAGAGCATGAAGGCGGTTCAGTGTGTCGAATGGGGCGAGCCGGATCGGCTGGTGCTGTCGGAGGTGCCGTTGCCGGAGCCCGGCGACGGCGAAGTCCGCATCCGTGTCGAGGCGGCCGGTGTCAACTTCCCGGACGCGCTGATCGTGCAGAAGAAATACCAGGTGCAGCCGCCGCTGCCGTTCACGCCGGGCGCGGAGGTCGCCGGAACCGTGGACGCGGTCGGTGCCGGCGTCAGGCACCTCAAGGCCGGTGACCGCGTCGGCGCGTTCGTCGGCCTCGGCGGATTCGCGCAGTATGTCTGCGCGCCGCTGGCCGCGACCGCGCTATTGCCGTCGGCCGTCACGACCGAAGCGGCTGCCGCCTTCACATTGACCTACGCAACCTCGCATCACGCGCTGTTCGACCGCGGGCAGTTGAAGTCCGGCGAGTCCCTGGTCGTGCTCGGCGCCGGAGGCGGTGTCGGGCTGGCGGCGGTGGAACTCGGCAGGATTGCCGGCGCGCGTGTCATCGCCGCGGCATCGAGCGAGGACAAGCTGGCGGCGGCAAGGGAACACGGCGCCGACGTGTCGATCAACACCGCAACGACCGATCTGCGCGAGGCGATCAAGGCGGCGACCGGCGGCCGCGGCGCCGATGTGATCTACGACCCGGTGGGTGGCAGGCTCACCGAGTCGGCGCTGCGCAGCCTGGCCTGGCGCGGGCGTCTTCTGATCGTCGGTTTCGCCGAGGGCACGATTCCGCAGCTTCCGGCCAACCAGCTGCTGATCAAGGGTGCGTCCGCAGTCGGCGTCTTCTGGGGCGAGTTCGCGCGGCGCGAGGCGCAGGCAAACCAGGCAATGCTCGCCGAACTGTTCGGCTGGCTGGCCGCCGGCCGGCTGCGTCCGCATGTATCGCAGCGCTTTGCGCTGGCCGACACGCCGCGGGCGCTGGAGGCGCTGCTGGGGCGGCGCGTGGTCGGCAAGCTGGTCGTCTCGCCCTGGCAATGAAGGGCCAGCCGGCTGGCGCGGCGAATGACAACTGCGGGCGAA
>JALORV010000333.1 GCA_025458735.1 Burkholderiaceae bacterium
CAGCTGGACGATGATGCGGATCGACGTCGGCGTGTGGTTGCGCACCAGGCTCACCGCGAGGTTGGCGAGCATCGTCACCAGGACCACGCCGGCGGTCATCACCAGCGCCTTGTCCACCCGCGTGGTGATGGCCAGCGCCGAGCAGATGCCGAGCACCTGCACGCCGATCGGGTTGTTGACCAGCACCGGGTCGAGCAGGATGGCGCGCTCGCGCTTGCCGAAAGCGAACCCCCCCGCGGCAGGACTGACTGCGCTCATCGATCCTCCCCGATCCGGCGATACCGGCTCATCCCGCGGCTCCCTGGCGGAACTTCTTCAGGAACCTGCCGTAGCCGTCGTCGCCGAGCCAGAACTGGGTCAACCGCGTGATCGCGTTGCTGGTGATCGTCGCCCCCGACATGCCGTCGACCTTCAACGGGTCCTTCTCCGGCGGTCCGGCGGTGCCCTTGATCACCGTGATCCGCGGCAGGCCCTGCTCGTCGTAGGCCTTGCGTCCTCGCCACAGCGCCAGCCAGTCCGGATTGGAGATCTCGCCGCCGAGCCCCGGCGTCTCCTTGTGCTCGTAGTAGGTCAGGCCGCGGATCGTGGCTCCGTCGCGACCGAGCGCCATGAAGCCGTAGACGGTGCCCCACATGCCGAGGCCCTCGAGCGGGATCACCAGCTGCTCGACCTCGCCGTCCTTCGAGACGAAGTAGACGACGCCGGTGTTGGGCATGCGGCCGACGCCGGCGTTGTTGGCCGGCGCCACGCGGCTGGCGCCCGGATCGTTGCGCGCCGCCCGCTGGTCGTAGCCGCGCGCATCCGCCTTGTCTTCGGCCAGCAGCTCGCCGGTGGCGAAGTCGACCAGGCGCGCCTTCACGGCAGTCTGGAAGAAGCGCTCGACCCGCTCGCGTCCGACGTCCTCGCCCGGCTTGACCAGCCCGGCGGCGATCAGCACGTTCTTCTCCATGTACAGGCGCGCGTTCGCCTTCTGCCGCGGCTGCAGCGTCACCGCGGCGACCGAGATCAGCAGCGCGCAGACGACGCAGACGATGGTCGCGAAGACGATCGTGTAGCGCGTCGAGTTGACGTTCAAGGCGCTTGCCTCAGCCACGGCGCGCGAGCCTCCGCCGGATGTTGGCCTGCACGAAACCCCAGTCGATGATCGGCGCCATCACGTTCATGAACAGGATCACCAGCATCACCGACTCCGGATAGGCCGGGTTGACGACGCGGATCAGCACGATGAGCGTGCCGATCAGGATGCCGTAGACCCACTTGCCGCGTTCGGAGAACGGCGAGGTCACCGGGTCGGTGGCCATGAACACGGTGCCGAAGGCCCAGCCGCCGAGCACCATGTGCCACCAGAACGGCACGCCGAACCACGGATTCGTTTCCGAGCCGACGGCGTTCAGCAGGCTGGCCATGGCGATGGTGCCGATCACCACCCCGGTCATCGTCCGCCACGAGCCGACCTTGGTCACGAGGATGATCACCGCGCCGATCAGGCAGGCCAGGGCCGAGGTCTCGCCCATGCTGCCGGGCTCCCAGCCGACGAAGGCGTTCCACCACGAAAAGCCCTGGGCCTCGAACGGACCGCTCATCACCCGCATCTGTGCCAGCAGCGTGGCGCCGGAGAAACCGTCGACTGCCGCGCCCTCGGGCACGGCGGTCCACACCTTGTCGCCGGAGATCTCCGCCGGATAGGCGAAGAAGAGGAACGCCCGCGCCGCCAGCGCCGGATTGATGAAGTTCATGCCGGTGCCGCCGAACAGTTCCTTGGCGATCACCACGCCGAAGCTGATGCCGAGCGCCGCCTGCCACAGCGGCGTGGTCGGCGGCAGGATCAGCGGAAAGAGGAAGCCGGTGACGAAGAAGCCCTCGTTGACCTCGATCTTGCGCACCACGGCGAAGAGCACTTCCCAGGTCAGCCCCACCACCATCGTCACGATGTACAGCGGCAGGAAGTACAGCGCACCGTGGATGAAATTGGCGAGCGGGTTCGATGGCGAGTAGCCGACGCCGAGCAGGCGGATCACGTCGTGCCGCCAGCCATCGAGAGCCGCCGCTCTCGCCGGGTCGATCGCCAGATTGGCCTGCAGGCCGGTGTTGACCATCGCCATCAGCGCGCAGGGCATCGCGGCGATGACCACCAGCATCATCATCCGCTTCAGATCGATGGCGTCGCGCACGTGGCTGGAGCCTCGTGCCACCGACGACGGCGTGTAGAAGAAGGTGTCGGCCGCTTCCCAAAGCGGATACAGCTTCTCCAGCCGGCCGCCCTTCTCGAAGTACTGGGCCTGGCGATCGAGGAAGGCGCGCAGGGGCCGCATCAATGCTCCTTCTCGATGCGCGCCAGTGCGTCACGCAGCAGCGGCCCGTACTCGTACTTCGACGGACACACGCAGGTGGCGAGCGCCAGGTCTTCCTCGTCCAGTTCCAGCGCCCCGAGCCGTTGCGCCGCGGGGTCGTCCCGGATGATCAGGGCCCGCAGCAGGAACACCGGCTCGATGTCGAACGGCAGCACCCGCTCGTAGGTGCCAATGGGGACCATGGCCCTCGCTCCGCCGTTGACCGTCGTCGTCAGCGCGCGCGCCGCCTTCGTGAACGCACCGACGACGCTGCCGGTCACCGAGAACTTGTTGGTCCCCGGCATGATCCAGCCGAACATCTCGCGCTCGCGCCCTTCGGGCAGGACCGCGACCTGCAGGTGATAGCGGCCGAGATAGCCCGCCGCCTCGCCGCCCGA
>JALORV010000334.1 GCA_025458735.1 Burkholderiaceae bacterium
ATCAACCCGCCCCCTTTAAACCCTCCCGAGAGCGCCAAATTATAGGCCGGCGGGTCAGGCACAAGCCTTGATCTGGATCGGGCCGGCCGGCCACCGTTCGGCTGATAAGGGATGGCCCACGAATGCTGCGACGCAGGAAAACCCCTTGAGCCGAACGAGTTCCCGCAACGCCGTCGTACTGGTGCCCGAGACCCGCCGTGATATCGATGCGGTCGCCCGGCAGTGCCGCAAGCTGGCGACGCGGCGTGCGCTGATCTCGGCCGGCGCCTCGGTGGTGCCGATTCCCGGCGTCGACATCGCGGTCGACATCGGCGTGCTGCTGTCGATGATCGAGGACATCAATGCGGCCTTCGGCCTGACGCCCGAGCAGATCGAGCGGCTGGCGCCGCGCCGCAAGGTGTTCGCCTACAAGGCGATCATGTCGGTGGGCAGCGCGCTGGTCGGGCGGGTGGTGACGCGCGAACTCGTGATCCAGGTGCTGAAGACGGTCGGCGTGCGCCTGAGCGCCAAGCAGGCCGCCCGCGTCGTGCCCATCGCCGGCCAGGTGGTGGCGGCGTCGATCAGCTTCACTGCGTTGAAGTACCTCGGCGACCGCCACATCGCCGACTGCGTGCAGGTCGCCGACACGCTGCGCGACCTGGCCACGCCTGGCGCGGCGACCGCCCGCGGGGCGTAGCCGCGCCGCCCTGCCGGCGCTAGATGACGCCGTCCTTCTGCATCGTCGAAACGATCACCTGCACGAACTGGTCGATCAGCTGCGGCAGCGTGTTGTAGCCGGTCGAAGTCGTCGTCGCCCCCGACCACAGCACCGCCGCGTTCTTGGCGTCGAACAGGCGGGTGTCGGCGTGCACGTTCTGGGTGGTGGTCACCTGCGGCGGAATCGTGGTGGCCCACATGGTGTTGTGGTAGCCCGCGAAGCCGCCCCAGCCCGGCCCCCAGCCGCCGCCCCAGCCCCAGCCCGGACCCCAGGCGGGGCCCATGACCATCCCCGGCGAGACGTTGACCTGCGTGGAAACATTGATGATGCGGCTGACCATCGCATGCGAGACGCCCGCCTGCGCCACGGCCCGCTGCAGCTGGTCCTCGGTCACCGGGCCGTCCTGCGGCAGCACGGTGTAGGACTGCACGGCCTTGACGCCGACGGCGGTGAGCGCCGCCACCATGCGGTCTTCGGTCAGGCGGCGATTGGTCGAGTCGCGCACCGCGGCCATCACCATGATGCTGCGGACGGGCTTCTTGCCGGCGAATTCCGGATTGACCCACTGAGCATCGAGCGTGGTCGACGTGGTCGAGCAGCCGAGGCCGAGGACCGCGGCGACGGCAAGGAGGGCACTGCCCAAACGCTTCAGCATCGTGATGCTCCGGAAGTTGAACGGCGGCGCCCGGCGCGCGGCGCGTCGAGCGGAAGGTTAACGCAAGCCGGGGCTGCGGGGCGCCGCCGCGCCACCCCGCCTGACCTCAACGGTCGTAGCGCCCGAGCCGGACCTGGGTATTGCCGGGTTTCAGGTGCCGCAGCGAAGGCATGACCAGCACCGTGTCGTCGTAAGGCGCGAGCCAGGTCTGCTCGCCGTCGCGTGCGATCGGTGTGCCGGCGCGCGGCACGATGCCGAGTCCTACCGGCGGCACCAGGAACTCGAAGGCGGCGGAGCGGGCGACTACCGGCTCGGTCACGCGCACGACGCGCTGGCGCTCGGGCAGCGGCACGCTGAGCTGCGTCGCGATCTGCGCGAACGGCACGACGCCGGTGGCGGCGAGGAAACGCAGCGTCGTGTCGCGCGCCACCGCCAGCGCTGCCCGCTCCCAGTGCTGGCCGCATTCGATCAGCAGCGCCAGCTTCGCGCTGGCCGGATCGCCGAAGCCGCCACGGTCGCGCATGCGCAGCCCGGCCGGGTGACCGGTATCGATCAGCAGGTCGGCCGGCAGCCCGACGCGGCGCGCCAGCTCAAGGTGCTTGTCGACCATGCCGCACACCATGATCGGTGGTGCCGGCTCGTGCATCGAGTGCAGGTCGAGCAGGAAGTCGGCGGCGTCGACGAAGGGCCGCAGCGCCCGCGCCCGCCGCAGCTCGACCGAGTCGCGCGGGCCGTCGAGCACCTCGTCGGCCCACACGCGGTTGTAGTCCTCGTCGACGTAGCGCGAGGCGTCGGGATCGTCGAAGTCGAAGCGCGCGAACGCCTCGACGTTGGCGAAGGCGACGATCAGCCGGCCCGCCTGCGGCTGCAGCCCGCTCGCCAGCAGCTCCACCAGCGCGTGGGCACCACAGAACTCGTTGCCGTGCGTCAGCGCCTGCAGCATGACGGTGGGGCCGGCACGCCCGGAGTCGAGCACATGCACGAAGTCGACGCCGCTCGCGCTGGCGCGGCAGGGCTCGATGTCGGGCGGCAGGATCTCGATCGGATGATGTTCAGCCACGACGTTGCTCCCGCTCGATGTAGTCCTGCACGGCTCCCAGCAGTTCGGCGAGCCGGGCCTGCAGCGCCTCGAAGCCCTCATGCCGCTCGCGGGTGGCCTCGTTCATGTAGAGGCGTTTGTTGATCTCCACCTGCAGGCTGTGGCGGCGGCGCGCCGGATCAGAGTACGCGCGCACCAGTTCGACTCCCTTGTACGGATCGTTGACCGCGACGACGTAACCCATCGCCGCCAGTGTTGCCCGCATGAACTCGGTGAAGGCCGGATCGCAGGTGGTGCCGTCGCGGTCGCCGAGCACGAAGTCGGCGCGGCTCGATCGCAGGTGGTGCCGTCGCGGTCGCCGAGCACGAAGTCGGCGCGGCTCGATCCGGCCCCGCCTTCGCCCATCACGCCGGCCACCGAGTTCATCGAGTGGCAGTTCAGGTGATAGACGACGCCGTGCCGGCGGTGCGCGTCGTCGAGCAGCCGCCGCAGCGCGCCGTGGTAGGGCGCGTGGCAGCGCTCGATGCGCGCTGTCACTTCGTCGACGCGCAGCCGGCGGGAGTAAATCGCGCGGCCATCGTCG
>JALORV010000335.1 GCA_025458735.1 Burkholderiaceae bacterium
TGGGAAGCGTGGCCGAGCGGTTGAAGGCACCGGTCTTGAAAACCGGCAACGGGGCAACCCGTTCGTGAGTTCGAATCTCACCGCTTCCGCCATCCACCCGCCCTGTCCAATCGCTCAGCCCGCCTGCCGTCTGCATGACGCCCCGCCTTCGTCTCGACGGCATCAGCAAGCGCTACGGTGAGACCGTCGCCGTGGACGACGTCTCGCTCGAAGTGGCGCCCGGCGAGATCGTCGCCGTGCTCGGCGAGAACGGCGCCGGCAAGAGCACGCTGATGAAGGTCATCTACGGGGTCGTGCGGCCGGACGCAGGCGGCATCGCCATCGACGGGCGCGGGGTGAAAATGGACAGCCCGGCGCAGGCGCGCGCGCTCGGCCTGGCCATGGTGTTCCAGCACTTCGTGCTGTTCGACACGCTGACCGTGGCCGAGAACGTCGCGCTCGGCATCGAACCGGCGCCGCTGGCCGACGTCACTGCGCGGCTGCGCGAACTCGCGCGTCGCTACGACCTCGAAGTCGACCCGGACGAGCGCGTTCACGACCTGTCCGTCGGCGAGCGCCAGCGGGTCGAGATCCTGCGTGCGTTGATGAGCCGCCCGCGTCTGCTGATCCTCGACGAGCCGACTTCCGTGCTGAAGCCGCAGGCGGTCGAGCGCCTGTTCCGCACGCTCGAGCAGCTGGCCGCCGACAACGTCAGCATCGTTTTCATCAGCCACAAGCTCGACGAGATCCGGCGCCTGACCCACCGCTGCGCCGTGCTGCGTGGCGGGCGGCTGGTGGCCACCGTCGATCCGCGCGAGCACAGTGAGGCGAGCCTGGCGCGGCTGATGATCGGAGCCGACCCGCCGGGCGTCGCGGCCCACGACTCGCCGCCGGGCGAGGCCGCGCTGGTCGTGCGCGGCCTCGACACCACCCACGCCAGCGAGCGCCAGCACTGGCTGCACGGGATCGATCTCGAACTGCATCGCGGCGAGATCGTCGGCATCGCCGGCGTCTCGGGCAACGGCCAGGCCGCGCTGATGGGCGCGCTGTCGGGCGAATGGACCGATGCGCGCGGTTCGATCCGGCTGTTCGGCGTGGAGGTCGCGCGGGCCGCTGTCGGTGAGCGGCGTGCGCGCGGCCTGCGCTATGTGCCTGAAGACCGGCTGGGCCATGGCGCGGTGGCGGCGCTGTCACTGGCCGAGAACTTCGTGCTGACGCGCGAGAGCGTGCGGATGCATGGCCTCGTGCAGTGGCGGGCGGCGGCTGCCGGCGCCGCCCAGCTGATCGCGCGCTTTGCGGTGCGTGCCACCGGCCCGCAGGCGTCGGCCGGCAGCCTGTCGGGCGGCAACCTCCAGAAGTTCATCGTCGGCCGCGAGATCGAGGCGCAGCCGCGCGTGCTGCTGGTGAACCAGCCGACCTGGGGCGTGGACGTCGGCGCCGCGGCGGCGATCCGCAATGAACTGATCGCGCTGCGCCGGGCGGGCTGCGCCATCCTGGTCGTGTCGGAGGACCTCGACGAGCTGTTCGAACTCAGCGATCGGCTGCTGGTGATCTCGCGCGGGCGGCTGTCTCCCTCGGTACGGCCAGTCGACATCGACGTGCAGGAAGTCGGCCGCTGGATGTCGGGGCTGTGGCCGACGGCCGGAGTGGCCGCGTGATCGGCGGCTACATGCTGATGCCGCGGACCGAAGCGGCGCGCGGCATGCGCTGGCTGTCGCCGCTGCTGGCGATCGCGCTCACGCTGGCGGCAGGCGGGGCGCTGTTCGCAGCGATGGGGCAGGATCCCGGCGAGGCGCTGCGCGTTTTCCTGTGGGAGCCGTTGTCGACCCGGCGCGGCTGGTCGGAACTGGGCCTGAAGGCAACGCCGCTTATCCTGTGCGCGGTGGGTCTCGCCGTGTGCTTTCGCGCCAACGTGTGGAACATCGGCGCCGAGGGCCAGTTGATCGCCGGCGCGATCGCCGGCGGTGGCATCGCGTTGCTGGCTACCCGCGACAGCACGCGCGCGCTGGTGCCCGCGATCCTGGTCGCGGCTGCGCTCGGTGGTGCGGCCTGGGCGGCAATCACCGCATGGCTGCGCGACCGCTTCCATGCCAACGAGATCCTTGTCAGCCTGATGCTCGTGTACGTGGCGCAGCTGCTGCTGGCCTGGCTGGTGCACGGAGTGTGGAAGGATCCGGACGGCTTCGGCTTTCCACAGTCGCAGCTGTTCGAGCCGGCCGCGCGCATGCCGATCGTGCTGCCGGGCACGCGGCTGAATGTCGGTTTTCCGCTGGCGCTCGCCGCGGCGGGTGCCCTCTGGTGGCTGCTGGCGCGCACGGTGGTGGGGTTCCAGCTCAGGGTGGCCGGACTGGCGCCGCTGGCCGCGCGCCACGCCGGTTTTTCGGAGCGGCGACTGCTGTGGTTCGCGCTGCTGCTGTCCGGCGCACTGGCCGGCGTTGCCGGCGGTGTCGAGGCCGCCGGACCGATCGGCCAGCTGACGCCGACGATCTCGCCGGGCTACGGCTTCGCCGCGATCATCGTCGCCTTCGTCGGTCGCCTGCATCCGGTCGGCATCGTGCTGGCCTCGTTCGTGATGGCGCTGTTTTACATCGGCGGCGAACTCGCGCAGTCGCGGCTCGGCCTGCCGTCGGCGCTGACCGGGGTCTACCAGGGGCTGCTGCTGTTCTTCCTGCTGGCCTGCGACACCCTGATCACGCATCGCATCGTGCGGCGGCCCGCGGTGGTGTCTTCATGAACGA
>JALORV010000336.1 GCA_025458735.1 Burkholderiaceae bacterium
GGTCAGTGCGACCGCAGGCCAGATAGCCACCGTGCGCCGGAAGGCCTGCAGCAGCACGCCGCGGAACATCAGCTCCTCCGACAGGCCGACCAGGAAGGTGTTGAGCAGGATCCAGCCCAGCACCCCCGCCGGCGGCAGCCCGAAGGCGACGGCCAGCCCCAGGCCGGCGCCGATATAGAGCATCGGCAGCCAGGCCAGCCGCAGGCTGCGCGGGGCGGGCCGCCGGTTCAGGCCGACGTCGCACCACTGCTGCCCCGCGACCAGGGCCAGCAGGAAGGTCGACGCCAGCAGGAAGGGCCACCCCAGGCCGCGCGTCACGGCCTCCAGCAGCGGTGCCTGGCCGGTGTGCATCCGCCCGCCGACCACCGTGATCAGCAGCCAGCCGACGAAGGCGGCGAGCGACAGCGCCAACCGCCTGTTCACGGTCGATCGCCGGAGGCTGCGGGCGCGACGCCTAGCGCTGGCAGTAGGTCTCGCCGGTCGACTGGATCGTCTCGACCCCGCGACATTCAGGCACTGGCGCGTGTTGCCGTTCCACCAGTAGGTGTAGGCGCGCTCGTTGGCCTTGTAGCCGCTGGTGTTGCGGAAGCCCCGCGACTGCAGATCGCTCTCGGCGCCCGCCGCGCGGGCACCGACCAGGTCGTTCACGTTCACGTAGCCGGCATAGCCGCTGTGGTAGCCGTGGTTCGAGCGGTAGCTCGTCTCGACGCCGCGCTTCTCGCTGCCCTTGTTGTAGCCGTCGCTGTAGTCGGGCCGGTTGTTGTAGTTGTGGTAGCCCTGGCTGTACAGGCCGTCGCGATAGCCGCGCTCGAACTCGGCCACGTCCTGCGGCGACTGCGACGCGCGGTCCTTCTGGTTCTCGTGCGACTTGTGCGCCAGCGCCGCCACGCCGGCGATCGCCGCGGCGGCGATCGCCACCTGCGCACCCTTGCTCGGGCCGCTGGAGCCGCTGGCCGTCTGGTTGCAGTCGTGTTCGTCGGTGGTGACGATCTGCGTGGCCCGGCCGCCGTTGACGGCCACGCGGATGCACTGGTCGCGCTGCCCGCTCCACCAGTACTGCCAGTAGCCGCCCTTGGCGTCGGCGCTGTGGGTGAGCACGTAGCCGCGCCAGGACAGCTGGCGCGAGACGTAATCCTCGCTCTGGTAGGCGAGGTCGCTGTTGTCCGGCCGCGCCTGCGGCGAGACGGGCAGGCTGCCGCCGCGGTGGCACTCGCTGGTGCCGACGCCCACCGCCTGCGTCACGCGGTAGTCGTTCACCGCCAGGCGCACGCACTGTCCGCGCGCATCGCTCCACCAGTACTGCCAGTACGAGTTGCCCTTGGAAGCGGTGCTGCCTGTCAGCACGTAGCCGCGCTGCGGCATCGCGCGCGTCGCGTAGTCGCTGTTCTGGTAGAGCAGATCGTCGAGCCCGCCGACCTGGCTCCGTGCCGGCAACGGCGCGGCAAGCAGCGCCGCGCTGACCGCTGTGGTCAGCGCCCGGGTCCAGGTGACGGCAATGCCGACTTGTTTCGCGCGTC
Organism: Burkholderiaceae bacterium; assembly: GCA_025458735.1. The sequence continues at coordinate 1,518 of JALORV010000336.1, forward strand.
CGCTCCGTCTTGCCGTGGCCATGCCTGGGTTCTCCTGAGTGAAGGTCATCCGCCGTAGATCGCCGCGTCGGGGATCTCGTAGCGTTCATTGCCGGCCCGGATCAGGTTCAGGTCGGCCTCCTTGGTGGCGCTGAAGCTCATGTTGCCGTCGGCCTGGCTGAGGTTGGCGTTGACCGCCTTGCCCGTCTTGAAGAAGATGACACGCTGGCGTCCGTCGGGCAACGTGACCGCCACCACCGCCGTGCCGCCGCCGGCACGCGCCACGCCGAAGTCGCACTGGCCCATCGGCTGGCCCTTGTTCTGCGCACAGGGGATCTTGCCGGTGGCGTTGAACTTGCCCTGGCTGGCCCGGGCTGAGGCCTCGACCATCTTGTCGTCCTCGGCCGAGGTCCGCGCGGCCGCCGACTCCGGCGTCCCACCGGCAATGGCCACGTCGAGCGTGAAATTCGATCGCTTGCCGCTGCTCGCGGCGTGGCCCATCTGGTAGACGCGGATCGTGTATTCGCCGCTGGCCGCCAGCGTGGTCGTGGAGCGGGTGCCGTCGCGCGAGCCGACGAACAGCGCCTCGCCGGTGCTGCCGGGCGGCAACACGTTGAAGTTCACGCTCGAGCCGCCCGAAAGCTTGACGTTCATCGTCTGCCCGGCCGCGGCCCGCAGCGTGTAGTCGACGGTCTGGTCGCCGGTGAGGCTGCCCTTGACCGTCGCCCCGCTCTTGCCCTTGGCGAACTGCACCGGGCGCTTGACGATGTCCGGTTGGGCGAACGACGGGGCCGCGGCCAGGGCCAGCGCGGTGATGAGGCAGCTCAGGAAGATACGCATCGGACGCTTCACGCAGTGGAAGAGAGCGGTGCCGCAGGGCGACACCGGCCTTCGAAACAGCGCGCGATTCTTGTCCGCTGCCTGAGGCGGAACTAGCAAGAAGTGGTCATTTGGTGCGGCGCCTGGCGCCGCCACCGATGGGAGAAGCCGCGGCTGCCCGAGTCTTGCCGGCATCGACACGCCAATCCGCGGCGACTTGCTCGCTGCGTTGGCCCGGGGTATCGATGCCCGTGGAGGCCAGGCTGCGCAGCCCGTGGACGTCCAGCACCGTGACACGGCCGTAACGCCACTGGACGAGGCCGGCCTGGGCCAGCTCACGCACCACTCCCGTGGCCCATTGCCTCGAGACGCCGAGCATGTCGGCCAGCCGCTCCTGCGACAGGCGGACGTCAATGGCCACCGCGCCGTCGAGGCCGTCCGTGGCGCTCTTGGCCAACAGGCGCATCAGCAGTGACGCGGCGCGCACCAGCGGAGTGTCCAGAACGAGTTGGTTCAACTGCGTAGCGTAGTGGCGGCTACGCCTGACGGCTTCCACCGCGACCGACTCCCAGAGCGCGGGGCTCCGCGTCAGTTCGGCTCGGACGGTCGCGATCGGGACGCGGACGACGGTAACGGGTCCGTCGGCAACCAGGTCGACCTGCAGCGGCAACCCATCCGCGAGCGACGCCAACCCGTAGGCGAATGCCGCATTGTCGATCTTGTAGGTGAGACGCCGCCCGCCCGGGGTCGACACACTCGACAGCACCGTTCCTTCGGCAATGACGGTGAT
>JALORV010000337.1 GCA_025458735.1 Burkholderiaceae bacterium
CCGACGAACGTGAAGCCGCTCTTCTCGACGCGCTCGGCGAAGTCGGCGTTCTCGGAGAGGAAGCCGTAGCCGGGGTGGATCGCCACCGAGTCGGTCAGCTCCGCGGCGCTGATGATCGCCGGCATGTTGAGGTAGCTGTCCCGCGACGGCGCGGGCCCGATGCAGACCGACTCGTCCGACAGGAGCACGTGCTTGAGGTTGCGGTCCGCGGTCGAATGTACCGCCACCGTCTTGATGCCGAGCTCGCGGCAAGCACGCAGGACGCGGAGCGCGATTTCGCCGCGGTTGGCAATGACGACCTTGTCGAGCATGCGTGGGACCCGTGGCCGCGCTATTCGATGATGAACAGCGTCTGGCCGAACTCGACCGGATCGCCATTCTTCGCCAGCACCGACACCACGCGGCCTGCCTTGTCGGACTCGATCTGGTTCATCATCTTCATGGCCTCGATGATGCAAAGCACGTCGCCAGGCTTGACCTCGGAGCCGATCTCGACGAACGGCTTGGCCCCCGGGGCGGGCGACGAGTAGAACGTGCCGACCATCGGCGCCGTGATCGCGCTGTCGGGCGAGTGAGCCGCTGCGGCGGGTGCTGCGGATGGGCCGCCCGCGGCGCCGGCCGGCGCAACGGCTGCAGCCGCCGGCAGCGGCGCGGCGTAGGCGGGTGGGGCGAATGTGTGCACCACGCCGGTCGGATGCCGGCTGATGCGCACCGATTCCTCGCCTTCCTTGATCTCGATCTCCGATACGCCCGATTCCTCGAGCAGCTCGATGAGCTTCTTGACCTTGCGGATGTCCATGCGACCCCCGAGATGTGTTCGTCAGGCGCGCGGCGCGGACTGGGCGGATAGGTAGTGGACCGCCGCGCGCAGCGCGAGTTCGTAGCCGACGGCGCCGAAGCCGGTGACGGTGCCCACGGCGATGTCGGAAAAATAGGAGTGGTGGCGGAACGTCTCGCGCGCATGCACGTTGCTCAAGTGCACTTCCGCGAACGGGATCTTCACCGCAAGCAGGGCGTCGCGCAGCGCGACGCTGGTGTGCGTGAAGCCCGCTGGGTTGAAGATGATGAATGCCACGTGGCCGGCGGGCGCCTCGTGGATCAGCTTGATCAGTTCCGACTCGGAGTTGCTCTGCCAGGCCGTGAGGTGGTGGCCAGCCTCGGCGGCGAGCTGCGCGACATGCTCGTGGATCTGGTCGAGCGTGACCTTCCCGTACAGGCCCGGTTCACGCAGGCCGAGCAGGTTCAGGTTGGGTCCGTTCAGCAGCAGGATGTGCGCCATTCGGGAAGACGTCTGCCGGAAATTGGCGGCGAGTTTAGCGCTGATGGCCGCCAAGTTGCGACCATTTGCTCCAATTTGGCGTTTTTGGCCCCGCCGCTGCCACTAGTCTTCGGCGGATTCGGGCTCCGGGAGGGCGGCGAGTGCCGCGTCCAGCGCGACCCGCGCATCGGCCGGGGTGGTTTCGCCGGCATCCACTCGGCGGACGGCGTCGAGAATGAGGTCGGCCTCCGCGGCGGTCAACTCCCCGAGGTGCGCGGTCACGATCCGCCCCTGGCGGTCGCTGAACACCGTGAACGGCAGCCCGACCGTCGTCATCCCGAAGGCAGCCGCGGCGTCGAGCGCTTCCTGCTCGCCGATGAGCAGCGGATAGTCGATCTGCATCTCGTCCGCGTAGGCCAGCACCTTGTCGCGGAAATCCACCGCGATGCCGATCACCTGGAATCCCTCGGCCTCGTGGTCGCGCTGCAACTGCTGCAACAACGGGATCTCGCGGCGGCAGGGCGCACACCACGTTGCCCAGAAATTGACGATCAGCGCCCTGTCCGGCCAGTCCTGCAGGCTGCGCATCTCGCCCGCCCGATCCGCCAGCTGGAACTGCGGGAGCGTTTCGGCCAGTTGCGAGGCCGGGGGCGCCGGTGCGGGCGCCGGTGCAGAGGTCTGTGCCGTGCGTGCCTTGAGCTGCGAGTAGGTGTAGTAGGCAACGGTGCCGGCGAGCGCGGCCACGGCCACGGCGGCGACGATGGCTGCGCTTCTCATGTTCCGGTGCTCCCGAATGCCTGCGCGATGTGCGGACGGAACTCATCGGCTTTCTTGAAGCCGACCACGCGATACTCGGGACGCTCACGCCCGCTGGCATCGAAGAACACGATCGTCGGCGGGCCCAGGATGCCGAAGTGCTTGAGCAGCGCCTGGTCCACGTCGTCATTTGCGGTGACGTCGGCCTGCAGCAGCACCGCGCGTTCGAACTCGGCCTGGACGCCCGGGTCGGTGAACGTGAACTTCTCCATCTCGATGCACGAGACGCACCAGTCGGCGTAGAAATCGAGCATCGCCGGCTTGCCCGCGGCGCTCGCTGCCGCGACCTCGCGTTCGAGGTCGGCCACCGACTTGATGCGCTTGAACTCGGCGTGCTGCACGGCGGCCGCGTGGTCGCCCCCGGTGCCGATGCCGACGAGGGGCTGCAGCGGGTCGCTGCGGCCGGAGAGTGCGCCGACCAGCAGCAGCACGCCGTATACGACGGCGAGGGCGCCGAGGCCGCGCCGCACGGCCGTGGCGCCGTTCATCTCGCGGCTGCCCATCGTCCACAGGCAGAAACCGGAAACGAAGGCGAGCACGGCCCAGAGGGCGAGCGTCACCGGCCCCGGCAGGATGCGGCCGAGCATCCACACGGCCACGGCGAGCAGCATGACGCCGAACACCGCCTTGACCGC
>JALORV010000338.1 GCA_025458735.1 Burkholderiaceae bacterium
GTGGCCGCGCGCTGGCGCGCCCCGCGGCTGGTCGAAGTGCTGGCCGGCCTCGCGCGCGCGCAGGGGCGCGGCGGTCACTGAAGGGCGAACCACATGCCGCTGAACACCGAGCCCAACCTGGAACGCCCCGACGACTTCTACCAGGCGCTGATCGACGCGCACGCCGGCCTCACCGAGGCGCAGAGCGCCGCCCTGAACGCCCGGCTGATCCTGCTGCTTGCCAACCAGGTCGGCGACCTTGATACCTTGCGGGCGGCGATCGCGGCAGCTCGCGTCGAGCCGCTCGACTGAGCAACGGTTGCCGGCGCGGCCGGCCCGGGGGATCCCGATGAAAACAGTCAGCGTCGATGTCGCGGTGATCGGGGCCGGCACCGCCGGACTGAACGCGCGCCGCGAAGTGGAAAAGCGCGGCGGGCGGGTGGTGATGATCGAGTCCGGTGCCTACGGCACGACCTGCGCGCGCGTCGGCTGCATGCCATCGAAGCTGCTGATCGCGGCGGCCGAGGCGGCGCATGCGATCGATTCGGCTGCGCGCTTCGGCGTGCATGCGGACGGGCCGGTGCGCATCGACGGCCCCGCGGTGATGGAGCGCGTGCGGCGGGAGCGGGATCGCTTCGTCGGCTTCGTCGTGGCCGACACCGAGCAGATCGACTCCGAACAGCGCCTGCGGGGTCGCGCCCGTTTCGTCGGCCCGACGCAGCTGGTGGTCGGCGACGAGGTGCGGGTCGATGCGCGCGCGATCGTGGTCGCGGCCGGCAGTTCGCCGTATGTGCCGCCGCCGTTCGATGCCATCCGTTCGCACGTGCTGACCAGCGACGATGTCTTCGAACTGGCCGACCTGCCTGCGAGCCTGGCGGTGATCGGCACTGGCGTGATCGCGCTGGAACTGGGCCAGGCCATGCATCGGCTCGGCGTGCGCACGGCGCTGTTCTCCCCGCACGACCGCATCGGGCCGTCGACCGATCCCGAGATCCGGCGCATCGTGGCGCGCGACCTCGGTGCTGAACTCGACCTGCGCCTGCGCACGAAGATTCTGCAGGCCAGCCCGGCGGCGGCCGGCGTGATGCTGCGCTGGCAGGACGGCGACGGCGCGGTGCACGAGGAGACTTTCGTGCAGGTCCTCGTGGCAGCGGGGCGGCGGCCGAATCTGGAGGTGCTGGACCTGGAAGCGGCCGGCCTGCCGATGGACGGGAACGGGCTGCCGCGCATCGATCCGCAGACGACGCAGTGCGGGCAGGCGCCGGTGTTCTTCGCGGGGGACGCCAGCGCACACCTGCCGCTGCTGCACGAGGCGGCCGACGAGGGGCGCATCGCCGGGGCCAACGCCATGCTGTGGCCGCAGGTCGCGCGCCATGAACGCCGCACTCCGCTGGCGATCGCCTTCACCGATCCGCAGATCGCGCTGGTCGGCCTGCGGCATGCCGATCTGCCGGCAGGCCGCTGCGCCATCGGCGCCGCTTCGTTCGACAACCAGGGCCGGGCGCGCGTCGCGGGGCGCAACCGCGGTCTGGTGCGCATCTATGGCGAGATCGAGACGTGCCGTCTGCTCGGGGCCGAACTGTTCGGGCCGGCAATGGAGCACCTGGCGCATCTGCTCGCATGGGCGGTACAGCAGCGACTGACCGTGCACGCGGCACTGGCGATGCCGTTTTATCACCCGGTGCTGGAGGAGGGCCTGCGTACCGCGCTGCGCGAGCTGGCGCGTGCGCTGCGCGCCGAAGGCGGCTGCCGCCCGGAGGACATGGCCGAGGCGCCGGGCGCCTGAGGCCCGGCCGCCGCGGCAAGCGATCGCTGCGCTTCAGCCTTCCGGCCGCAGCAGCTCCCCGCTCGCGGCGGCCTGCAGCGTACGGCCGCCAACCAGCGCCACCACCGTGCTCACCGCGGCAAGCAGCAGCCATAGCAGCGGCGGTTGCCACGGTGCCGGATGAGCATGAGTGGCGGCCATCACGGCCACGCTGAACGCGGCCGGTGGGAAGGTCCAACTCCACCAGGACATCGCAAACGGCCCCTGAGCCATCGAGCGGGCCAGCGTCAGCAGCACCATCGCGACAAAGAGCGCCAACCCCAGCACCGCCAGCGGCACGGCGCCGAACCCGCCGGTCAGATTGGCCAGCGCGATGCTGGCCACCGCCGGCGGCGCCAGCAGGATCGCCAGGCTCGGCCGCAGCCGTGGCGGCAGGGCGGGGCCGTGGATCAGGCGCGCGAGGATCAGTGGCTGGATCAGCACCCACAGCAGCGCGCCAAGGCCGAACATCATCCAGGAGCTCAGCACGAAGCCCAGCTTCACCCCCATCACCGGCGCCAGGATGTTGCCTACCAGCGGAATCAGCAGCGGCGGGGCCAGCGTCGCCTGCTCGCGCGGCGCCAGCAGCAGGCCGCGCACGGTCCACACGCCGATCGCCAGGTGCAGCACGACGGCAATGACCCAGATCGTCGCAGCGAGTGCGGGTGCGATCGGCGCAGCCCCGGCGGCGATCAGCATCAGCCCGATCGTCACGGCGCCTGCGAACGACGCCCGGATCGGGTGGCGCAGGTCCGCCAACAGCGCCTCGGGGTGGCGCACCGCCCGCAGCGCATGCAGCAGCACGATCAGGAGCCAAGTGATGGCCGTGACCGCGAGGAGGACTTCTCCGATCACCGCCGGTGCCCCGAGCGTCCGGCCGGCCTCGCGCCAAGCCAGTCCGAGTCCCGGCGGTCCGCCGAACTTCATTGCTTCTTGAATCTGGATTGTCGGCCTCGGTGGGGCCGCGGCGCCATGACCGCCGTCATGCGGCGTCGTCTGCACGCCGGGCCGGACGGTAAATTGGCTAGCCGCGCCGCGCCGACGCCAGCGGCACGACGCCTTCGATGTCGATGGCGATGCGCGGGCGGTCGGCCTCGACCGCAGCCAGCGGCGCAACTTCGCGCAGGGTGCGCAGGCTGCGCAGCGTGAGGTCCTGATAGCTGCGGGTGCCGCTGACTTTCCACGCCACTTCGTCGTCCGACAGTTCGCGCGCCACTTTCGCCGGCGTGCCGATCGCGAGCGTGCGCGGCGGCACCGCCATGCCGGCTTTCACGAACGCGCAGGCGGCGACGATGGCCGACTCGCCGATGACAGCCCCGTCCATTACCACCGCGTTCATGCCGACCATCGCGTTTTTCTTCACGACGCAGCCGTGCAGGATGGCGCCGTGGCCGATGTGGCCGTCCTCCTCGATGACCGTGTCGGTGCCCGGAAAGCCGTGCATCACGCAGCAGTCCTGCACGTTGCTGCCGCGCTCGAGCACGATGCGGCCGAAGTCGCCGCGCAGGCTCGCGTGCGGGGCCACGTAGCAGCCGGGGCCGACGATGACGTCGCCGATGAGCGTGGCGGACGGATGCACGAACGCGGTCGGGTCGACGACCGGGATGATGCCGTTGATCTCGTAGCAGGGCACAGCGTGGGCTCCGCCCTCAACTCGTATGCCAGCGCCGCTGCACCACGCGGAAGCGGCTGGCAACGAAGGCCGAGTCGGTGTAGCTGGCGGTGGCGGCGGGATTGGCACCGGTCGCGTGGTAGTCCGAGAATGCCGCCGACTGGTTGACGAAGACGTTGCTGGTCAGGTTGATCGACAGCGCCACGCCGGCGCGCAGCGTCGCGTCGGTCATCGCGTCGATCACCTCTGCCTTCGTCGAGTACAGCCCCACCGTCAGCGCCCCGTGTTCCTTCACGGCCCGCTCGGACAGTGCGACTGCCGCCTGCCAGTCGCGGACCTTCACCAGGAAGCTGATCGGCCCGAAGCGTTCCTGCAGGAAGGCCTGCTCGTTCCCGGCGTCGGTGCTGAGCAGCACGGGCGTGCGCACGGTGGCCGCGGGAAACTCCGGATGCTCGAGGCGGCGTGAGGCCAGCACGACCTCGCCGAGCGCCGGCGCCGCCTCGATGCGGCGTACCGTGTCCGGCGACTGGATCGCGCCGAGCACGGCCGTGGCGACCGCCGGATCGGCAAGGAACCGGTCGACCGCAGCGGCGAGATCGGCCGCCACCTGCTCGAAGCTCTTGTGCCCTTCGTCGGTCTCGATGCCGCCGGCCGGCACGAAGAAGTCCTGCGTGGTCGTGCACATCTGGCCGGAGTACAGGCTCAGCGTGAAGGCGAGGTTCTTCAGCATCGCCTGGTAGCGGTCGGTCGACTCGATGACGATGTTGTTCACGCCGGCCAGCTCCGCATAGACCTGCGCCTGCCGTGCGTGCTCGGCGAGCCAGCGGCCGAAGGTGTTGCTGCCGGTGAAGTCGATCGACTTCACCGCCGGGTCGGTCGCCAGCGCCTGCGTCACGCCGGGGTCATCGGTGACGGCGAGTGTGAGCAGGTCGGGATCGATGCCGTTTTCCCGCAGCACCTCGCGCACGATGCGCACGCTGATCGCGGCCGGCAGGATCGCGTTCGGGTGCGGCTTGACGATCACCGGGTTGCCGGTGGCGAGCGCCGCGAACAGCCCTGGATAGGTGTTCCAGGTCGGAAAGGTGCCGCAGCCGATGACCAGCGCGACGCCGCGGCCGACGATCTCGTAGCGCTTTTCCATCACCATCGGAGGATTCTTGCCCTGCGGCTTCTCCCAGCGCGCTGCCGCCGGCACGAAGCTCATCTCGCGCCAGGCGTAGGCCAGGGCCTCGAGCGCGCGATCCTGCGCGTGCGGTCCGCCGGCCTGGAAGGCCATCATCCAGCCCTGCCCGGTGGTCAGCATCACCGCATGCGCGATCTCGAAGCTGGCGCGATTGATCCGCACGCGGCCAGTCCGGCACCGATCAGAGCCGCAGGCTCGCTGGCCGCATAGCTGACCGCGAGCGGCACGCCATAGGGCGACTGCTCGGTCGCGATCCAGCGCGCGGCCGCCGGCTGGCCGAGGTCGAAGCGCTGACCCGCATGGGCGAGCGCCGCAGCCTTGCCATCGGCTGCCGCGGTCTCGCCGTAGACCTTCGGGCTCGGCTGCTCGGGAAATCCCGACCAGTAGCCGCGCGAGGCGATGGCGTCGAGCGCGCCGTCGAGCAGCGCGCGGTGCTTGTCGAACAGGGGGTGCGTCAAGGGAATCTCCTGTGGACGACGGGATGTTTCGAAGCGTCAGCCGGCGCGGAACGCCGATTGCGCTGCAGCAGGCGCCGTCAGTGCCGCCGCGCACGATTGTTGCTGCGCGCGGCTGTCTCCGGGGCCGGCTGCCGCCGCGCGAGACCAGCGCCGCGATTTCTTGCAATCTTGGCTTGTCAGCAGGCAACCTGCAAAGCTACTATTGATTGAACGGCCGGTCAATGAATGCGAGCAGGGCAGTCCCGGCAATCGCATCGCCAGCACCGGCCGCGGAGACGCTCCCGATGTCACAGAACTTCGAGTCCGTCCGCCTCGACCTGGCGGACGGGGTGGCTACCCTGACGCTCAACCGCCCGGAGCGGCTCAACAGCTTCACGGTGGCGATGCACGGCGAGGTGCGCGCGGCGCTGCAGGCCGTGGCGGCCGACGCCTCGATCCGCTGCCTCGTGCTGACGGGCGCGGGGCGCGGCTTCTGCGCCGGGCAGGATCTCGCCGACCGGGCCGTCGCGCCCGGCAGCGACGCGCTCGACCTCGGCGCCTCGATCGAGAACTACTACAAGCCGCTGCTGCTGTCGTTGCGGCAGCTGCGCATGCCGACCGTGTGCGCGGTCAACGGCGTGGCGGCGGGCGCCGGCGCCAACATCCCCTTTGCCTGCGACCTGGTCATCGCCGCGAAGTCGGCCAGCTTCATCCAGTCGTTTGCCAAGCTCGGGCTGGTGCCCGACTGCGGCGGCACCTGGTGGCTGCCACGGCTGGTCGGCCCGGCGCGCGCCATGGGGCTCGCGCTGCTGGGCGACAAGCTCTCCGCTGAAA
>JALORV010000339.1 GCA_025458735.1 Burkholderiaceae bacterium
GCGCGGCAGCGCATCGCGGCGCTGCTGGGCGCGCGCAGCGCCGATGCGCTGATGGCCGAACTGCGGGCCGTGCAGGAGACCGTGGCCGGCGCCTTCGACGCCGTGTTCGCCGGGCCGGCCGCGACGCCGGCCAGCCTGCCGCTCCCTGTCGGGCCGGCGGCCGGCGACGGCGAGGCCGATGCCCTCGTCGAGCACCTGGCGTCGATGGGCTACGCCGACCCGGCGGCCAGCGCGCAGCGGCTGCGCGGGGTGCTGGCTTCGCGCCGCGTGCAGATCGCCAACGAAGCCACGCGCACGCTGATCGAACGGCTGCTGCAGTCCGGACTGCGCGCGGCCTGCGAGCGCGCCCACGGCGTCGGTGCCTCGCACGACATCGGCGCCGACGAGCTGTTCGCCCGCTTCGCGCAGCTGGTGGACGTGATCGCCGGCCGCAGCACCTATGTGTCGCTGCTGACCGAGTTTCCACCCGCGCTCGAGCGGGTCATGCGGTTGCTGGCGGCCAGCCGCTGGGCCACCGACTACCTGGTGCGCCATCCGATCCTGCTCGACGAGCTGCTCGACGAGCGTGTCGAGCGCTTCGACAACGAGCACACGCCGGACTGGGCGGCGTGGGCCGACGCCGTGCGGGCGCAGCTCGCGCAGGCCGACGGCGACCAGGAGGCGCAGATGAACCTGCTGCGCGACGTGCATCACGCGCAGGTGTTCCGGCTGCTGGTGGCGGATCTCGACGGCCGCCTGACGGTCGAGCGGCTGGCCGACCACCTGTCGGCGCTCGCCGATGCCACGCTCGCCATCACGCTCGAGTGCGCGTGGAAGTCGATGGCGCGGCGTCACCGCGAGGCGCCGGCCTTCGCCGTGATCGCCTACGGCAAGCTGGGCGGCAAGGAACTGGGCTACGCCTCCGACCTCGACCTGATCTTCCTGCACGACGACGCGCACCCCGACGCGGCCGAGCTGTACTCGACGCTGGCACGGCGACTGGTGACCTGGCTGACGACGCAGACCTCGTCGGGCATCCTGTTCGAGATCGACCTGCGGCTGCGGCCCAACGGCAATGCCGGCCTGATGGTGTCGTCCTTCGATGCCTTCTCGCGCTACCAGCGCAATGAGGATGGCCTCGGCGCCTGGGTATGGGAGACGCAGGCACTGACGCGCGCCCGCCATTGCGCCGGCGATGCGGCGCTTGGCCGGCGCTTCGAGCAGGAACGGGCCTGGATCCTGGCGCGGCCGCGCGATCCGCAGGCGCTGCGCACGGAAGTCCTGGCGATGCGCCAGAAGATGCTCGACGGCCACCCGAACACCAGCGCGCTGTTCGACCTCAAGCACGATCGCGGCGGCATGGTCGACATCGAGTTCATCGTGCAGACGCTGGTGCTGACGCACGCGCACCGGCGGCCCGAGCTGCTGCGCAACCTCGGCAACATCGCCCTGCTGGGCATGGCGGGCGAGATGGGGCTGATCGATGCCACGCTGGCGCACGCGGTGGCCGATGCCTACCGGACTTTCCGCCAGCTGCAGCATCGGCTCCGCCTCAACGGCGCCGAGCGGGCCCGCGTCGCGGGCGCCGAAGTGCAGCGCGAGATCGAGGCCGTGCGGCGGCTGTGGCACGCGGTGTTCGGCGCCTGAGCTTGCGCGCCGCCCTGCGTTCGCTGCCGTCGACGGTCTGGCTGCTCGGGCTGATCAGCCTGCTCAACGATGCCGCATCGGAACTCGTCTACCCGCTGATCCCGCTTTACCTTGCCACGGTGCTGGCGGCCGGACCGCGGGCGCTCGGCCTCATCGAGGGCGCCGCTGAAGCCACCGCTGCATTGCTGAAGCTGGTCTCCGGCGTCTGGTACGACCGCATCGGCCGCGCCAAGGGCTTCGTGGTCGCGGGCTACAGCCTGGCGGCGCTGTCGCGGCCGCTGATCGCGCTGGTGACGGCGTGGCCGGGACTGCTCGCGCTGCGATTGCTCGACCGGCTCGGCAAGGGACTGCGCTCCTCGCCGCGCGATGCACTGCTCGCCGGGTCGGTGGCGCCGGCGCAGCGCGGCCTGGCCTTCGGACTGCATCGGGCCTTCGACAATGCCGGCGCCGTGATCGGGCCGCTGCTGGCAGCGGCACTGCTTGCCATGCAGGTGCCCATCCGCGACATCATCCTGTGGGCGGCGCTGCCGGGCGCATTGTGCGTGGCGCTGGCCCTGTCACTGCGCGAACCGCCACGCGCGCCGCGCGCGATGCTCGCCAGGCCCGAATGGACCTGGCGCTCGCTGCCGGTCGCGTTCCGGCGCCTGCTCCTCGCGCTGGCGGTGTTCACGCTGGGCCAGGCTTCCAATGCGTTCGTCCTGCTGCGCGCCGCAGAACTCGGCATGCCCGCCACGCAGGTCGCGCTGCTGTGGGCGGTGGTGGCCGGCAGTTCGACGGTGCTGGCGGTGCCGCTGTCGGCCTGGTCGGACCGGATCGGCCGGATTCCCCTGCTGGTGGCCGGATGGAGCCTGCATGCGCTGCTGTTCTTGGCGCTGGCGAGCGTCGGCAGCCCGCAACTGCTTTGGGGCGTGGCCGTGATGCTGGGTATCTACATGGCGGCCACCGAGGGTGCGGAGCGGGCGCTGATTGCAGACCTGGTGGCGCCGCCATCGCTCGGTTCCGCCTATGGCTGGTACTACCTCGTCAAGGGCCTGCTGCTGCTGCCGGCCTCTGCGGT
>JALORV010000340.1 GCA_025458735.1 Burkholderiaceae bacterium
GGCACCGGCGTGCTCGGCGGGATGATCGCCGGCGTGGCGATCGGCATTTTCTTCATTCCGTTGTTCTTCGTGGTCGTCGAGCGCCTGCTCGTCCGAGGCAAGACTCATGGCTAAGCGCTGCCTGAAGTCCCTGCTGCTCGCGGCAGGCGTGCTCGCGAGCGGTTGTGCCGTGCTGGAGCCGTCGCTGCCGGCAGCCGAGCCGCCGATCCCTGCCGAATGGCCGCTGCCGCCCACGACGACCGAGGCCGCGGCGGCTGCGGCGACGGCCGACATCGGCTGGCGGGATTTCTTCACGGACCCGAGGCTCGAGGCGGTGATCGAGCGCGCGCTCGCGAACAACCGCGACCTGCGCGTAGCCGTGCTCAACATCGAGCGGGCACGGGCGCAGTACGGCATCCAGCGCGCCGACCGGCTGCCCTCGCTCGGTGCGAATGCGACGCTGGCACGCACCGGCGGCAGCGACCGGCCGGTCACCGACATCTACACCGCCGACCTGGCCATCACCGAGTTCGAGCTCGACCTGTTCGGCCGGGTGCGCAACCTGAGCGAGTCTGCGCTGCAGCGCTACTTCGCGCAGGAAGAGGCGCGGCGCAGCGTGCAGCTGGCGCTGATCGCCGAAGTCGCCAACGCCTACCTGAATCTGGCCGCGAACCAGGAACAGGTGGCGAAGCGCTACGAGCTCGGCGCCGAGTCTGCGCTGGAGCTCAGCCTGGCGCGCACCCAGGTCGAGACCGCGCGCGCTGAGACCGCGCGCTACGCCGGGCTGGTCGCGCAGGACAAGAACGCGCTCAACCTGCTGGTCGGCGCACCGTTGGAACCCGAACTGCTGCCGGAGGCCTTCGACGAGTCCGTCACCGGTCTCGGCGCGCTACCGGCGGGCCTGCCGTCCGAGGTGCTGCTGCGCCGCCCGGACGTGCTGGCGGCCGAGCATCAACTGCTGGCCGCGAACGCCAACATCGGCGCTGCCCGCGCGGCCTTTTTTCCGAAGATCACGTTGACGGGCGCCGTCGGCACGACGAGCGACGAGTTGTCCGGCCTGTTCGATTCCGGCACCGGGATCTGGAGCTTCTTGCCGAAGGTCGAGGTGCCGATCTTCGAGGGCGGCCGCCTGCGGTCCAGTCTCGGCGTGGCCACTGCGGACCGCGACATCGCGCTCGCGCAGTACGAGCAGGCCATCCAGGTCGGCTTCCGGGAAGTGGCCGACGCGCTCGCGCTGACTGGCACGCTCGCCGAGCAGCGGGCGGCCCGGCAAGCGGCCGTCGAGGCCGCGGCCGAAGGCGATCGCCTGTCGCGGGCGCGGTACCGCGCCGGCCGGGACAACTATCTCGTGTTGCTCGAGGCGCAGCGGAGTCTGTACCTGGCCCAGCAGAGCCTGGTCGCGACACAGCTTGCCGAGCAGGCGAACCGCGTGACCTTGTACAAGGTCCTCGGCGGCGGCTGGCGACAGGGCGGCCCATGAACGCGGGGATGGCGCGGACCACGAAGGACACGCCGCGCGCCGAGGCGCAGCGCGAGCGCATCCTGTGCGCGGCACAACGCTGCTTCATCGAATACGGCTTTCACGCCGCCAGCATGGCCAGCATCGCCGAGACCGCGCAGATGAGCGCGGGGTTGATGTACCGCTATTTCGAGAACAAGAGCGCGATCGTGCTCGCGATCATCGAGCGCGAGTTGCAGGAAGGCCGGACCCAGATCGCACAGCTGCATTCATCGAGTGAACTGGCCGCGGCGCTGTACGACGTGTTCACCCGCTGGCAGTCCCGCGATCCGAGCGTGATGAATGCGGCGCTGTTCCTCGAGATGAGCGCCGAGGCCACCCGCGATCCGCAGATCGCCGCGGCACTGCGCAGGTCGGACGCTTTGATTCTCTCGGACCTTGCCGGGTGGATGAACCGTGCCCGCGAGAACGGGGGCCTCGGGCTGCCGCCCGAGACCGTCGCGACCCGCGCGTTCATGCTCGAGTGCTTCATCCGGGGCCTGGCGGTCACCGCGGTGCGCCAACCCGACATGGATCCCGGAACGATCAAGGACTCGATCGACAGCGTCGTGAACCGGCTGCTGTCGCCCTGACGCTGCGACCGTTGCCGTATGTCATTGAAAGCGTTGCCTTACTGCGCTGCACAAAAAACGAACTGGCCCCGACTGCATCCGCTGCAGCCTGATCTCCGAAGCAAGTCTTTGCCCCGATTGAAGAATTTCCTATTGCGGCAGCGCAGCATTCGAGGGCATATTGGTCACTGACTCGGGGCGCACCGCCCCGCCTCACTGCGGGGGATCAAGGCCGTGCTGACGTTCCTGATGTGGCTCCTGATTATCTTCGGCGGCGCGCTCTACCTGGCGTACCACCGCGTTTCGTTGCGCGCGGCGACCATCGCGGTCGCGGTCGTGCTGGTCGCTTACAGCGTCTTCGGCAGTGGTTCGCTGCCGTGGACCATCGCCCTCTGGGCTGCGTTCGCGGCGCTGGTGCTGTTGAACATCGATGCGGTCCGCATGCGCTACGTCACCAAGCCCTTCCTGATGGTGTACCGGCGCATGCTGCCGACGATGTCGGACACCGAGCGCGAGGCGCTCGAGGCCGGCACCGTCTGGTGGGACGGCGAGCTCTTCACCGGCAAGCCCGACTGGCCGAAGCTGCTGTCGGCGAAGGCGCCCCAGCTCACCGCCGAGGAACAAGCGTTCATCGACGGCCCCTGCGAGGAGCTGTGCCGGATGATCGACGACTGGGACATCACCCATCACCGCGCCGACCTGCCGCCGCAGGTCTGGGACTACCTGAAGAAGAAAGGCTTCTTTGCGATGATCATCCCGAAGTCGTACGGTGGCCTCGGGTTCTCGGCCTACGCGCATTCCTGCGTGCTCGTGAAGCTCGCGAGCCGAAGCGCCACGTGCTCCTCGACGGTCGCGGTGCCGAACTCGCTCGGGCCCGCCGAGCTGCTGCTGCACTACGGCACCGAGGAACAGAAGAACCATTACCTGCCACGGCTCGCGCGCGGCGAGGACGTGCCCTGTTTCGCTCTGACCGGTCCGCGGGCGGGCTCCGATGCCGCCTCGATCCCCGACACCGGCGTCGTCTGCCGCGGCACCTGGGACGGCAAGGAAGTCATCGGCCTGCGGCTCAATTTCTCGAAGCGCTACATCACGCTCGCGCCCGTCGCGACCGTCATCGGCCTGGCGTTCAAGCTCTTCGATCCCGACAAGCTGCTCGGCGGCAACAAGACGGACTACGGCATCACCTGCGCGCTGATCCCGCGCAACACGCCCGGGGTCACGATCGGCCGCCGCCACTTCCCGCTCAACGTGCCGTTCCAGAATGGGCCGTTG
>JALORV010000341.1 GCA_025458735.1 Burkholderiaceae bacterium
GACCATCAGCACGAGCGCGCGCTCCTTCTCCTGCGCGTCCTCGACCAGCCGGGCCATGCCGAAGGCCATGACCGAGCGGTAGTCGGCCGAATGGTTGAAGCCGGACCGCGCCAGCACCAGCGCGTCCAGGTGCGTGACGGTGAGGCAGGCCGGCTCGCCTTGCGCGAGGTGACGCAGCATCCGGCTGGCGCTGCTGCCGTGCCAGTACAGCCGCGTGCCCTCGCGCCAGAAGAAGGTCGGGGTGCAGAACGGCTGGCCGTCGATCACGTACGACACATGGCACAGCATGGCCGCATCCAGCAGCGCGTGCACCGTGTCGTGGTCGTAGAAGCCGCGGTCATGGCGTCGCTTGACCCGGTTGAGTTCGGACACCGGATAGCCGGGAGCTGCGGGCTGGTGCGGTTCGGACATGAGCATTCCTTGTGGTTCGAACAGGGGGGTCGGGGCGGCCGGCAAAGAGCCCGCCTCCGGCGATCACCGGGCTTCCCGCATCGCCCTGCCCAATGCCTGCTCGCCCCGCGCAAGCAGCGTATCGGCGGCATTCAGGCGATCCCGGGCTTCGCGGTTCTGGCTCAGCTTGGCCTTGCCTTCGATGTGCGTGATCTCGACCTGAATGCCGACGATGGCCTCGAGCATCCCGTCGATGTACTCGGGAGCCGAGTCGCCCATCTTCCACGGGACGGGCTCGCCAGCCTCGTGCGTGCGCGTCAATCGCGCCACCACGCCGCGCACGAACCTTTGCTCGTCCATGACCGCGAGCCGGCCGTGGACGTGCACGACTTCGTAGTTCCAGGTCGGCACCTGCCGGTGGGATTCGTGCTTGCTCGGGTACCAGTTGGGCGAGATGTAGCTTTCGGCCCCGCGGAAGACCACCAGCACCTCGGCTCCGCCCCGGCACTGCTGCCAGACCGGATTGGCGCGCGCCACATGCGCCGTGAGCATTCCGAGGGCCCCCTCGGCCGCGTCCAGCTCGAAGGGAATGTGGTTCGCATCCAGGCCGTCCGGCCCCAGCGTCACCAGGGCGCCCAGCGGATGTTCCCGGATGATCCGGTGCAGGTCTTCGGGGTTCTTGATCGCAAAGTGCGCAGGGACGTACATCGGGTCGGCTCGCAGGGTCGGAAGTGCCCATCTTCCGATCGAACTGGTTTTGCCGGAAGATCCGGTTCTGGAGAACTTAGGCATACCAGTTGAAGACCCTCGCTGCTGGAACCGGGCGCCGTGTGTATGAGCTGCTTCGATCGCGGATCGACGCCGGCGCACTGAACCCGGGCGAAAGACTGCCGTCCACGCGCGCCCTGGCGGCCGACCTCGGCGTATCGCGAAGCACGGTGGTCGCCATCTACGAGCAGCTCGCCTCCGAGGGCTACATCGAGACCGCCTTGGGTGCACGTGCACGGGTTGCGCGCGGCATCAGCGCTCGCCACCCTGCGGGGCGGCAGCCCGCCGGCGGGGCGCCGAAGCCGGCGCCCGCGCTGTCGGCCTACGGCAAACGGGTTGCGGAGCTCGCGCTTCCGCAGCGCCCCGTGGCGGACAGCCGCCACATCAATTTCCTCTACGGCGCGATCGCCGACGAAGACTTTCCGAAGCTCGCCTGGCGCCGGCTCTACAACCAGGCGCTGACCCGGACACAGCATGGCCTGTACTACGGCCCCGCCGAGGGCGAGGCCGATCTCCGGGAGCAACTGCAGGGGTACCTGCTGCGGGCGCGCGGCCTGTCGTGCGCAGCCGACCAGATCCTCATCGTGCAGGGGGCGCAACAGGCGCTCGAACTCTGCGCCAAGCTGCTGGCCGACCCCGGAAGCAGCGTCGTCATGGAGGAGCCCTGCTACCTGATGGCTCGCCGCACCTTCGAATCGATCGGCGCCAACATCGTGGCCACACCGGTGGACGACCAGGGGCTGATCACCGCGGCCCTGCCCGGAACGCGCAGCGCGCTGGCCTACGTGACGCCGTCGCACCAGTTTCCCCTGGGCGCGGTGATGTCGATCAGCCGCCGCCAGGCGTTGCTGGACTGGGCGCAGCGCCACGCCACCTGGATCATCGAGGACGACTACGACAGCGAGTTCCGCTACGGGCTGCGGCCCGTCGACCCGCTGCAGTCGCTGGACGGCCGCGGCTGCGTGATCTACATCGGCACCTTCTCCAAGGCGCTCTCGCCGCAACTGCGGCTCGGATACCTGGTGCTGCCGCCTGCCCTGGTGAAGCCCTTTCGCCATGCCAAACAGCTGGCGGATCGGCATGCTCCGCGGCTCGAACAGGTCGTGCTGGCGGAACTGATCCGCAGCGGCACTTATGAACGCCACCTGCGGCGCCTGCGGCGGCAGAACGAACGTCGCCGGGCTGCGCTGGTCGCGGCGATCTGCGCACACCTGGGCACTCGGGCCCGCACCGAGGGCACGGACTCGGGTCTGCATGTCGTCGTCTGGATCGACGACCTGCCGATGCAGGCCGAGCAGGAGGTCGCCGCCGCAGCCAGGGCCTTGGGCGTGGGCGTCTGGGCCGTCTCGCCGCTCTACGCCGAAGGGATGAAGCATCGCAACGGGCGATGCGCCGGCTTCGTGCTGGGATATGCGGGCCTGAAGCAGGCCGACATCGAGAAAGGCGTGCGCCTCCTGGCCGTGGCCGTCGACGCCGCCCGTGGTGCTTCGCCGGGTGCTGAGCGGCGCCGCTCTCCCGCACCCCTACTCTCAGTTTGGCTCCGCGTGCCCTGCGATGACAAGCCGATGGGCTAGCCATCCGACGCGGCGCTCTTGGTCGGCTTCGACTTGGCCAAGAGGCCAGGAGGCCCGCAGCTCCCGAGATGAAGCGGGCATGGAGACGCGTTTCGGCGTAAGCGGACGCGGAGTCTGTGCTGTCCCCCCAACAAGAAGCCCCGCGAGGTGCGGGGCTCTGTACGCCTGCCAAACCGGCTGAGCGCGTTGGCAGGTATGGGTCTTGGCGGAGCCGGAGGGATTCGAA
>JALORV010000342.1 GCA_025458735.1 Burkholderiaceae bacterium
CATTGCGTGCGGCGATACCGGCCAGCGTGATGAAGCCGATCATGGAGGCGACCGATAGCGGCTGGCCCGCGATCCAAAGCGCCGCAATGGCGCCCACCAACGCCAGCGGCACATTACCCATGATGATCAGCGCCAGGACTGCTGAGCGATATCGGCTGTAGAGCACCATGAAGATCAGCGTCAGCGAGACAAGTGAGAGCATGGCAATCAGGCGGGTTGCTTCCTCCTGCGCCTGAAACGTACCTTCGAGCGCGAAGAAGTAGCCCGGCGGGAGCGGCGCATTGGCCATCTCCGTGCGGATGCGCTGCACGATCGCCGCCGTGTCGCTCCCATCGGTATTCGCCAGCACCACGATGCGCCGCCGCCCATTTTCCCGCAGGATCTGGTTCGGACCGTCGGTATCGCGTACCTCGGCCAGGAGCGAGAGCGGAACACGCCCACCCGGTGTCTCGATCATGATCGACGACAGCCCGCTGCCGGTGCGGTCCTGGTCGGCAAGCCGCATGACAAGGTCGAAGCGGCGGGCAATTGACCGTCACTTGCAGCTGCGGGACGCGCACCTGCCGTTCGATCTGCAGGTCGCGCAATCCTGCCACTCCGGCCAATCGCTGCTGCATCTGCTCGGCGATGGTGCGCAGGGTGTCGAGGTCGTCGCCATAGATCTTCAGCGCGATCTCCGCCCGAACGCCCGAAAGCATGTGGTCGAGCCGGTGTCCGATTGGCTGGCCGATATTCAGACTTCCGGGAATGATTCCGAGGCGCGCACGGATATCCGCCGCAATCTCCTGCTTGCCACGGCTGGAAGGGTGCAGCGTGACGTCGATCTCGGAGGAATGGACGCCTTCAGCATGTTCATCGAGTTCGGCGCGGCCGGTTCTTCGGCCAACCGACCGCACCTCAGGCACCTGCATGATCAGCCGTTCCGCGGCCGTGCCCAGGCGGTTGGCCTCGGCCAGGCTGATGCCTGGCTGGAACTGCAGGCTGATCGTGAGCGTGCCTTCGTTGAAGGGCGGCAGGAAGGCGCGCGGCAGGAATGGCAATGTTGCCACCGCGACCGCGATAGCGCCACCGGCCATGACATACATCAGCCGCTCGCGCCGGAACGCCCATAGCAGCGCGCGCTCGTTTCCGGCCTTCAGCTTGCGCACCATCCAGCCGTCGCCGTGGTCCATCCGCTTCATCCGCGGCAGCAGATAGTAGCAGAGCACCGGCGTGACCGTGATGGACACAATCAGCGACGCCATGATCGAGACGATGTAGGCGACGCCGAGGGGCGCAAACAGCCGGCCCTCGATGCCGGATAGCGCGAACAGAGGCACGAAGACGAGGATCACGATCATCGTCGCGTAGACGATGCCCGACCGCACCTCCTGGCTTGCTTTCGCGACGACGGTGAAGACCGGCAGGGGATTGCCCTTTTCCCGGTTCTCCCGCAGGCGCCGGAAGACGTTCTCGACATCCACCACCGCGTCGTCCACCAGTTCGCCGATCGCGATCGCCAGGCCGCCCAGGGTCATGGTGTTGATGGACAGGCCGAGGAGGTGGAAGACGACCACCGTGATCAGCACCGAAAGCGGGATGGCCGTGAGCGAGATGGCCGTGGTCCGCACGTTCAACAGGAACAGGAACAGCACGACCGCGACGACCGCGACGGCCTCCAGAAGCACTGTCTGGACATTGCCGATCGACGCCTGGATGAAGTCCGCCTGGCGGAACTGCACATTGTCGGCAGTGACGCCCGCCGGCATGACGCGCTGCAGTTCGCGCAGCGCTTCCTCGACCGCGCGGGTGACGACGACCGTATCGGCGTTGGGCTGCTTCTGGATCGACAGGATCACCGCGGGCCGCCCCATGCTGCCGGCCTCACCGCGGCGCAAGCGTGCCGCGAAGTCCACGCCGGCGACCTGGCGAAGAAGTATGGGCTGGCCATTCCGCAGCGCGATGGGCGCATTGGCCAGATCCTCGATCCGCGTCGTGCGCCCAATGTTACGAATGAGGTATTCGCGACCCGCCTGATCGACGTAGCCGCCGCCGCTATTGGCTCCGAACTGCCGCAAGGCGGTGACGATCTGCTCATGCGTGATGTCGAGCGCATGCATGCGGGCCACGTCCGGGGTCACGCGATACTGCTTCACCTCACCGCCGATCGGGATCACCTGGCTGACGCCCGGGATGGTCAACAGGCGTGGCCGCACGACCCAGTCGGCCAGCTCGCGCAGTTGCATCGGGCTCGCCCGCCCATCGGTGGACATGGCCACGAGCATGATCTCGCCCATGATCGAGGAGACCGGCGCCATCTGCGGCACGACATTCGGCGGCAGCTGCGAGCGCACGAGCGACAGCCGCTCGCCCACCTGTTGGCGATTGATCCAGATATCGGTGCCCCAGTCGAATTCGACGAAAACGATCGACAGGCCGACCCCGGACACCGATCGCACGCGGGTCACACCAGGCATGCCGTTGAGGGCAGTCTCGATCGGGAAGGAGACCAGGAGCTCGACCTCTTCGGGCGCCAATCCCTCGGCCTCGGTCAGCAGGGTGACCACCGGCTTGTTGAGGTCCGGGAAAACGTCAACGGGCAGTTGGCGGAGCGTGAGCGACCCATAGACAACAAGGATGGCCGCCGCTGCGAGCACGAAGAGCCGGTTGCGCAGGCTCGTGGAGACGAGGAAGTTAAACATCCGATGCGGCCCTCAGCGGATCTGCGCGATGAGGCTGGCCGCTTCAGTGACGACACGCTTTCCCGAGTCGAGACCGGCAAGGACGAGCACGTTGCGTCCATCCAGCGGCTGCACGCGCACCGGGCGCGGCACGAAGCGCTCGGCCGTCGTCATCTCAAAGACGATGGGCGGACCCTCCGCGCTGCGGATCACGGCTTCGCCGGGAAGCACGATCCCAGCTGCACGCCGATTCGTCTGCACCGTGACGGTCACCGGCGTTCCCACCGACAGGCCGGGCGAAGCGTTCACGATTCGGAACTGCAGGGGAACCGCCTGTTGGCGCAAGGC
>JALORV010000343.1 GCA_025458735.1 Burkholderiaceae bacterium
GACGTAGACCTTGAAGATCGCCCGCTTGCGCAGGCCGACGCCGTTGAGCACGAGGTTCTGACCACCGACCTGCGCCGTGGGCTCGAACTTCTGCCCCTCGAGTTCCACCGGCTGGGCCTGCGCCGTCGCGGACCACACGACGGTCGCCGCCAGCGCTGCCAATGCCCGCAATTTCTTCATCGCTGTCTCCTGGTTCTAGTGGTTAGATTGACTTCGTTCCGCCGCTGCAACACCGGACTAGCCGCTGCCCAGCATGCCCTTCTTCAGGCCCGCATCGGCCGGCGTCTCCCCCAGCCACACGCGCAGCACCGCCGCATAGAAGTCCGCGCCGGGAATCAGCGGGCCGCGCGTGACGCCGTTGACGGTCACCCGCGTGCCGTCCTCGGGCGTGTATTCGAAGTTCACGGAGTCGCCCCGGCGCGCCAGCGCGATTGTCTGGATCGTACGCGTCAGCGCATCCACCTGCGGCTTCCAGCGCGCGAGCTCGGACTCGGAATGATTGGCCTTGAGGCCGTTGTGCAGCGAGGTGACGAAGAGTTCGCCGTCGACATCTCGCAGAAAGCGCAGCGCCACGCGCTTCGGTCCGGGCTGCGTCACCAGTTCCTCGGTACGGCTGGCTCGCTGGGGTACATACAGGCCGCCGGCGTAGATGTCGAACACGAAGCGTCGCCGCACGCCGACGCCATTGAGCACGAGGCGCTCGCCACCAAGCAGGACGGTGCTTTCGTAGCGGGCTCCCTCGACGACCACGGCCTGTGCCGAGGCAGGCTCGGTCGACCCGAGCGCGACGACGGCGACGACGGCCGCCGCCAGCCGCTTGCCCGTCATCGCGCCGCCTCGGCAGGGACGCGGCCAAGGCCACGCGGCATCGGGAAGACGACGTCCTCGCTGACCCCGTCGAGGACGCGCACGCTGCCGGCGCCGTGTTGCTTCAGCGCCGCAAGAACCTCGTTGACCAGCACTTCCGGTGCGGATGCGCCGGCGGTGACACCGACGCGGCGATGGCCCTGCAGCCATGCTGGGTCGAGCTCGGCCGCCGAGTCGATCAGGTAGGAAGGTACTCCTACCCGCTCGGCCACCTCGCGCAGCCGGTTCGAGTTGGAACTGTTCGGACTGCCGACGACAATCACGAGATCGACCTGCGGCGCCA
This sequence comes from Burkholderiaceae bacterium, assembly GCA_025458735.1. The sequence continues at coordinate 1,151 of JALORV010000343.1, forward strand.
TGAACTTCACTGCGTCCTGGCGATTCTGCGTCGCGTAGCAGATATCGGCCTTCTTCGGCTCGGCGATGTCCGGGAAGCGCTGCTTGAGCGCCGCGATCACCGCGGCCGCATCGTCGAGCGACAGCGTGGTCTGCGTCACGTAGGCGAGCCGCGCGGGATCGCGCACTTCGAGCCGCGCCACGTCGTCAGGCGTTTCCACCAGGTGCATGCCGCCGTCCAGCTGTCCCATGGTGCCTTCGACTTCCGGGTGCCCTGCATGCCCGATCATCACGATCTCGCAGCCCGCCGCGTGCATCTTGGCCACTTCGACGTGCACCTTGGTAACCAATGGACAGGTGGCATCGAAAATGCGAAGGCCGCGTTCGGCGGCCTCCCGCTGTACCGCACGCGATACGCCGTGGGCGGAGAACACCACCGTGCCCCCGTCGGGCACTTCGTGAATCTCGTTGACGAACACCGCGCCCTTGCGGCGCAGGTCCTCGACCACGTAGGTGTTGTGAACGATCTCGTGGCGAACGTACAACGGCGCGCCGTGCAGCGCCAGCGCGCGCTCGACGATCTCGATCGCGCGGTCGACTCCGGCGCAGAAGCCACGCGGCTGGGCCAGCAGGATTTCCATCTTCACAGCACTCCGATGACGTGCACCGAAAACCGCACCGGCATGCCGGCCAGCGGGTGGTTGAAGTCGACCGTCACGCGTTCGGCGTCGATCGACTTGAGCACGCCGCCGAACGCGTTGCCGTCCGCGCGCGCAAACCGCACGACGTCGCCTGGCACATAGTCGGTGCCCGGCTCCGACTCGGCATCGAACACCGTGCGCGTCAGGGTCTGCACCAGATCCGCACTGCGGCTGCCGAACGCGGCGCCGGCGTCCAGCGCGAACTCGCGCTGAGCCCCTTCTTCGAGGCCGACCAGGCAAGCCTCGAGCGCCGGCGCCAGCTCGCCGCGTCCGACGGTCAGCGTCGCCGGCTGCGCGCCGAAGGTGCTGACGATGTCACGCGCCTCGCCCGCAGCGATCGCGGCGAGGCGATAATGAAGTGTCACATGCGAACCCGCAGCGATGCGCGGCACGGTGGGAGCGTCGACCATGGCGGAAATTCTAGTCGAGGCGGTGCGGGAGCCGCGCCGGCGCGGCGGCTGTCGTGGCGATTAAGGACTGGCCCGAAGGCGAACGGCCGCGCGAGCGCCTGCTCGAGCAGGGGCCGGCGTCCCTGACCGATGCCGAGTTGCTGGCGGTCATCCTTCGCACCGGCACTGCCGGCCGCTCGGCGCTCGATCTTGGACGCGAAGCGCTGGCGCGCTTCGGCGGTCTGAGCGGACTGCTGGCCGCGCCGACGGATCGCCTGATCGCGCTGGAAGGACTCGGGCCGGCCAAGTCGGCCCAGTTGCAGGCGGTACTCGAGCTGGCGCGTCGTTCGTTGCGTGAGGAAGTGCAGCATGCCACCGCGCTGTCTTCGCCCGACAAGGTGCGCGCCTACCTGCGACTCACCCTGTCCTCGCGGCCGCACGAGGTGTTCATGGC
>JALORV010000344.1 GCA_025458735.1 Burkholderiaceae bacterium
GGAATCGACTCGCGCTATTACAGCCGCTTCGCCGGCTATCTTGCCGAAGCCGGCATCCCCACCTTGGTCTACGACTACCGTGGCATCGGCCGTTCGCGGCCGGCTTCGCTGCGCGGCTTCAAGGCGTCGGTCGAGGAGTGGGGCAGCCAGGATTGCGCAGCCGCGCTTGACTGGCTGGCGGAGCGCTTCCCTGGCGCGCGGCGGATCGTCATCGGCCACAGCGTGGGCGGGTTCCTCACCGGCTTTGCGCGCAACGGCCACCTGATCGACCACATGGTGTTGGTGGGGTCGCACACCGGCTACTGGGGGGACTATGCACCCATCGCCCGTCCCGGCATGTTCCTGCTCTGGCACGCGTTCATGCCAGCGCTGACCCGGCTGGTCGGTTACTTTCCCGGCCGGCGCCTGCACTTGCTGGAGGACCTGCCGCGGGGCGTAGCGCTGGAATGGGCGGCGCGGCGGCACCCGGAGTTCTGGTGGAATGCGCGACGGCCGGACGGCTCTCCCGACCGCGAGCGCATCGACGACGTGCTCGGCCGGTTCCGCTCCATTCGCGCCTCGGTGCTGGCGTTGCGCTTCGAGGACGACCCCTTCGCCACCGCAGCCGCCACCGAGCGGGTGCTGGGGCTGTACTCCGGCTGCCGTGCAGAGCAGCGGCTGGTGACGCGGGCTGATGTCGGCGGGCGGAAGATCGGCCACTTCGGGTTCTTCAGAAGCCGGTTCAGGGAGTCGCTCTGGCCGCTGGTCCTGCGCTGGCTCGAGCAGCAGTCTGCCGCTCCACCGCGCGACACCGGTCCCTAGTCGGACAGCTCGACGCGGATCGCGTCGATCTTGGCGAGGTCGGAGAGGAAGGCGTCGACGCAAAGCCGGTCGAAGTGCTTGCCGCGCTGGTTGCGCAGGTACTCGATGGCCTCCTTCGTCGTCCAGGCCCGCTTGTAGGGCCGTTCGCTCACCAGCGCGTCGAACACGTCGGCGATGGCCACGACGCGGGCGACGACCGGGATGTCCTCGCCGTGCAGCCCGTTCGGATAGCCGGTGCCGTCGTACTTCTCGTGGTGACCCAGCGCGATGATCGCGCCCATGCTGAGATACTTCGACGGGCTGCCCTTCAGGATGTCGTAGCCGATGCGCGGGTGGTTGCGCATGATCTCGGTCTCCGCCGGCGTCAGCGGACCTTCCTTCAGCAGGATCGAGTCGGGGATGCCGATCTTGCCGATGTCGTGCATCGGCGCCGCCACTTCCAGCACGTGGACGGTCTCGGCACCGAGGCCCAGGTTGTGGCCGACCAGCGCCGAATAGCGTGCCATCCGGGTGAGGTGATTGCCGGTGGTCTCGTCCCGGTACTCGCCCGCCTTGGCGAGCTTCGACAGCGTCTCCAGCTCGCGCTCGTGGATCTCGGCCACCGACTTGTCGACCTGGAACTGCAGCACGCGCGCCTGGTCCGAAAGCACGATCTTGTGCCGGCGCAGCTCGAGCAGGTTGGCGCAGCGCGCGCGGGTCTCGTGCTCGTCCAGCGGTTTGATCAGGAAGTCGGTGGCACCGGCCTCGAGTGCGTCGTAGCGGATGCGGCGCTCGTCGACGACGGTGATGACGACGATCGGAACGTCCACGCAGTGCGGCAGCGACCGCAGCCGGCGCACGAGTTCGATGCCGTCGAACTCGGGCAGCTTGTAGTCGGTGAGGATCATGTCGACGCGGTTGGTCCGCGCGTATTCCAGCGCCTTGGCAGGCGTCTCGAACAGCTCGAGGTGGAGCTTCGCGTCGATCTGGCGGACGATCTCGGCCAGCAGCAGCCGGCTGCTGAAGAGGTCGTCGATGATCAGCACCGTGTTGCGCTGCGCGCGCGCCAGGGCGAGTTCCGAGATCACGCCACCGCTGCTGCCGGTACGGAGCTGCGCGACCGACATCGGACTCTCCTAGATGAAGGGACTGCGGGTATTGCGACGGGCCTGGTAGCTCAAGCAAGATCAGTGCCGCGCCGGGTGGTGGCGCTTGGGCGCCGTAACCACCTGCCGTCGCGGGCGCGGCATTCGCTCCCGGTTATGCGGATGGCATGGAGGCGGCAGGGTCCGGCGGCGGGCGCCGAAACACAAAGGGCCGGCCTGGTTCACCCAGACCGGCCCATATCTTGTGGTCGGGGCGAGAAGATTCGAACTTCCGACCCCCTGCACCCCATGCAGGTGCGCTACCAGGCTGCGCTACGCCCCGACGGAAACGACGAATTATATCCCGATTACTCTGTCGGGCCTAGAAGCTGCCGTATTTGTTGCAGTTCCTGCCGCAATTCGGCAGCGTCGGGGAGCGCGCTTCCGGCAGCCTTTGCCGGCGCTGCCGCTGCCGCCGGCGGCGTTTCGCGGTTGCGTGCGCCGGCGGAGGCCTCGGTCTCGGTTTCCAGCCGGTGCCGGGCGCCGCTGATGGTGAAGCCCTGTTCGTACAGGAGGTCGCGGATCCGCCGGATCAACAGCACCTCGTGGTGCTGGTAGTAGCGCCGGTTGCCGCGGCGCTTCACCGGCTTGAGCTGCGCGAATTCCTGCTCCCAGTAGCGCAGCACGTGGGGCTTGACCGCGCAGAGGTCGCTGACCTCGCCAATCGTGAAGTACCGCTTGGCGGGGATCGGTGGCAGCTCGGCGACGCTAGCTCGGCTGTGTTCCGGCATGGTTCGCGGCCTC
>JALORV010000345.1 GCA_025458735.1 Burkholderiaceae bacterium
CAAGCTGGGGTTCGGCGGTGCACTGACCTACACCGGCTCGCATCGGATCCGTCGCCATGCCGCCACGCTGGGCGAGCAGGCCTGGGTGCTCGAGACCGACGCGCCCTACATCGCGCCGTCATGGCGCCGCAGTGGCGCCGGCGTGGAGCGGACGGAACCCTGTGACCTGCCGCGCATCGCGGGCGAACTGGCGCAGCTGCGCGGCATTGAGCTGGCTGCCGCCGCGCGCTGCGGCCGGCTCAATGCGGTGGCCGCGCTGCCGCGCCTGGGCGCGCTGCTGCCGTCGACCGACTGACCGATGCTGCTGGCGCCGCTCGCCGCCTTCGTGCTGGGAGTGTGCGCGCTGCAATGGCAGGCGCAGCTGCCCCCACCGGTCATGCTGCTGCTGGCGACCGCGCTGGCGCTGGCCGCCGGCGGCGCCGCGCTGGCCCGGAGAGCGGCACCGCACGCCTTTCTGGCGCTGGCCTGCAGCGGCATGTTCGCGGCGGGCTTCGCGTCGGCCGGCTGGCATGCGCACTGGCGCCTGGCTGACGAACTCCCGGCGGGCGACGAAATGCGGGACGTCGTCGTGACCGGAGTCGTCGCCAGCCTGCCGATGCGGCTCGAGCGCGGCGTGCGTTTCGAATTCACCGTCGAGTCGCACGCGGCCGACGTCGAGGTGCCGGGCCGCGTGCTGCTCGCCTGGTACACGCCCGGCGAGCCGGTGCAGCCAGGTGAGCGGTGGCGCTTCGTGGTGCGTCTGAAGCGTCCGCACGGTGCATTGAACCCGGCCGGTTTCGACGTGGAGGCCTGGCTGCTGGAGCGCGACCTGCGCGCCACGGGCTATGTGCGGGCGGGCAGTCTGCCGCCGCCGCAGCGCCTGCAGGCGATGGTCTGGCGGCCGGCGCTGATGGTCGAGCGCAGCCGTGCCTGGCTGCGCGACCGGCTGCTGGCCACCCTGCAGACGCAGCCCTATGGCGGCGTGCTGCTGGCGCTGGTGCTCGGCGACCAGCGGGCCATCAGCCGCGAGCACTGGACGCTCTTCAACCGCACCGGCATCGCTCATCTGGTCAGCATCTCCGGGCTGCACATCACGATGATCGCCGCGCTCGCGGGGGCTGTCGCGGGCGGCCTCTGGCGACGCGTGCCGGCACTGCTGCAGCGTGCGCCGGCGCAGACGGCCGGCGTGCTGTCCGGCCTGGTGGCGGCGCTGCTGTACGCGCTGCTGGCAGGCTGGGGCGTGCCCGCCCAGCGCACCGTGCTGATGCTGGCCTGCGTGGCTGCGGCCTGGCTGTGGCGCCGTCGCATGACGCCTGGCGTGGCACTGGCCATGGCTGCGGCGGTGGTCAGTGCCTGGGATCCGTGGGCCGTGACGGCGGCGGGGTTCTGGCTTTCGTTCGGCGCCGTGGCGGCGATCGTCTGGGTCGTGCAGGGCCGGCCCGCGGGCGGTGGGCGATGGACCACGGCGCTGCGAACCGCCGTGCACGTGCAGCTGGCGGTGACGCTGGCGCTGGTGCCGGCAACCGTGATGCTGTTCCAGCAGGTGTCGCTGGTGGCGCCACTGGCCAATGCGCTGGCGATCCCGCTGGTGAGCTGGGTGGTGACCCCGCTGGCGCTGGCCGGCGCAGCGATCGCGGCGCTGCCGCAGCCGCTGGCGCTGCTGGCGGTGCCGCTGTTCGATGTGGCGCACGCCGTCTTCGCCGGGCTGGCCACGGTACTCGGGCAGCTTGCGCAGCCGGCCTGGGCGGCCGTCGCCGTGCCGGCGCCGCCCCCGCTGCTCGGCGCACTGGCGGTGGCCGGTGTGGCATGGCTGCTCGCCCCTCCGGGCTGGCCGCTGCGCCGCCTTGGCGTCGTGGCGCTGCTGCCGCTGGCGGTCTGGCCCGGCGAGCGGCCGGGCGCCGGCGAGCTATGGGTCGCGGCGCTCGACGTCGGCCAGGGCACCGCGGTGGTGCTGGAAACGCGGTCGGCGACATGGGTCTACGACACCGGCCCCGGCTACACCGCGGAGTCCGACGCTGGCGAGCGCGTCGTGCTGCCGTACCTGCGCAGCCGCGGCATCGCGGCGCTCGATGGCCTGGTGGTGTCCCATCTCGATCGCGACCATTCGGGCGGCGCCGCGTCGATCCTGCGGGGCATCGAGGTGCGGCAGCGCCTCACTTCGATCGACCCCGGCCATGCGGTGCTGGCAGGCTTCGAGGCCGAACGCTGCGAGGCAGGGCAGGTGATCGCCAGCGGTGAACTGACGCTGCAGGTGCTGCACCCGACGCGGGCTGACTACGCGCGGCGGCGCCCGACCAATGCGATGAGCTGTGTCGTGCTGGCGCGAGCGGGTGACGCCGCCGTCCTGCTGACCGGAGACATTCCGGCCACTGACGAGGCGGCGCTGGCGGCGCGCGAACCCGGCTTGCGGGCGGAATGGATGCTGATGCCCCACCACGGCAGCAACAGCTCGTCCAGCCGCGAACTGCTCGAGCGCGTGCGACCGCAGGTGAGTGTGGCGCAGGCCGGCTATCGCAACCGCTTCGGCCACCCCGATGCGCGTGTGCTGGCCCGCCACGCCGACGCCGGCATCGCCGTGGTGCGCACCGATCACGCCGGGGCGGCGCAGTGGCGCTTTGCCCCGGGGCGCGACGTCGAACTGCGCGCCTGGCGCGTCCACGCCCGGCGCTACTGGCACCACCAGCCCGCTTCGACCGGCGATGACGAGGAGGACGGCTGGCCTGCGGCCGGCAGCGATGGCGGCGAGCTGTTCCTTGGGATGCCTTGACGGCTGCCGCTGGTGCGCATCTTGCTAGACTGGATTGACAGTGGCGCGCCGCGCCGCCCGCGGACCAGCCACCACGCTGCACGATGAGCAAGCCATTCGACGAGATGCACGGAACCGACGGGCAGGTGCGGGAGCACTACCGCGAGTTCGAGCGCTGGCTCGCCGAACAGAGCCCGCAGACGATGCGCAACAAGCGCTCGGAAGCGGACCTGGTGTTCCGGCGCGTCGGCATTACCTTCGCGGTGTACGGCGAGAAGGACGAGGAAGGCAGCGGCACCGAGCGGCTGATCCCGTTCGACGTCGTGCCGCGCATCATTCCCGCCGCCGACTGGCGGCTGCTGGAAGCCGGTTTGCGGCAGCGGGTACGCGCGCTCAACCGCTACATCCACGACGTCTATCACGGGCAGGACATCGTGCGCGCCGGCCGCATTCCGGCCGACGAGATCCTCCGCAACTCTCAGTACCGCCCGGAAATGGTCGGCGTGGATGTCTCGAGCGACATCTACACGCACATCGCCGGCATCGACGTGGTGCGTGCCGGCGCCGGCGAGTTCTACGTGCTGGAGGACAACCTGCGCGTACCGAGCGGCGTCTCGTACATGCTCGAGAACCGCAAGATGATGATGCGGCTGTTCCCGGAGCTGTTCGGCCGCAACCGCGTCGCGCCGGTGGCGCACTATCCCGACCTGCTGCTGGAGAACCTGCGCTCCGTGGCGCCGCAGGGCGTGGAAGACCCGGTGGTGGTGCTGCTGACGCCGGGCATGTACAACTCGGCCTACTTCGAGCATGCCTTCCTGGCGCAGCAGATGGGCATCGAGCTGGTCGAGGGCCAGGATCTGTACGTGCAGGACTCCAACGTCTACATGCGCACCACGCGCGGACCGCAGCGCGTCGACGTGATCTACCGCCGCATCGACGACGACTTCCTCGATCCGCGGGTGTTCCGCCCGGACTCCACGCTCGGTGTGCCCGGGCTGCTGTCGGTCTACCGCGCGGGCCGGGTGACGCTCGCCAACGCGGTCGGCACCGGCATCGCCGACGACAAGTCGATCTACGCCTACGTGCCCGACATGATCGACTTCTACCTGGGCGAAAAGCCGATCCTCGCCAACGTGCCGACCTGGCGTTGCCGTCGTCCGGAAGACCTCGCCTACACGCTGGCGCACATGGGCGAGCTGGTGGTCAAGGAAGTGCACGGCGCCGGCGGCTACGGCATGCTGGTCGGCCCGGCTGCCACGCGCGCGGAGATCGACGAGTTCGCGCAGCGCGTGCGTGCCGACCCCGCCAATTACATCGCGCAGCCGACGCTGGCGCTGTCGACCTGTCCCACCTACGTGCACGACGGCATCGCGCCGCGCCACATCGACCTGCGGCCGTTCGTGCTGTCGGGCTCGAACGTCACGATGGTGCCGGGCGGCCTGTGCCGGGTCGCGCTGCGCGAGGGCTCTCTGGTGGTGAACTCCTCGCAGGGCGGCGGCACCAAGGACACCTGGGTGCTGGAGCGATGAAGGCGCAGCGTCCATGATGGGCTCCGGATTCCAGCCGGCCGGAAGCGATGTCCCCGCCGGCAGCGAGGCAGTGGCACGCCGGGTCACCGACCAGATCGATCCGCACGCGCTGATCGAGCG
>JALORV010000346.1 GCA_025458735.1 Burkholderiaceae bacterium
ACCCGCCTCGCGCATCGAGCGCACCAGCACGTCGACCCCGGCCTTCGCCTGCGGATCGTACGGACCTTCCTTCACGCCGGTATCGAAGCCCGAGTGGTAAATCAGGAAGCTCATGTCGGGGTAGCGCCGCGCCGCCGGGCCGACATCGCGCGACAGCGAGTACTCGTAGCCGCGTGGGCCGAAGGCGAGCCCCTTGTGCACGGCGATGTTGCGCACCTTGAGCTTTCGCGCCCGCTCGATGAACCGCGCGCCGAAGGTGTCGTCGTCGAGGAAGAATCCGGCCGCGCCGTCGCGTGGTCCGAACTGCGTGTAGGTCTTGAACGCCGCTACGGGAAAGCGGGCGACCTGCGCGTCCATGCCTTCGAGTTCGCCCGGCAGGGTCGGCATGCAGCGGCCGTGCAGCAGCAGGCGCTCGGTGCCGTCGAGCGCGTTGGCGGCGCTGCGCGTCGCCCCGGCCGCCTCGAAGTCGAGCGGGTTGGTGTCGAGCCCGCCGGGCACATGCGACAGCACGCCCATGGCGGTGTCGCTGTCCATGAACACGTCCTTCAGCAGCGCGCCGCTGGAGAAGCACTCGACGTGATCGCTCTGCCCGCAGTTGCTGTTGGGCATGCCCTTGAACGCGTTGGGCCCGGCCGCCTTGCGCCACGCGCCCTGCGGGTTCACGTGGTGCAGCTGCACGTCGAAGATGAACTCGTCGCCGCCGACGGCCGCCTGCGCTGCCGCCAGCTCGAACGGCGCCTCGGTCGGAACCGCATAGCGCCCGCCCATCTGCCCGGCGGCAGCAAAGGCGCGATTGAACGCCGACAGGGTCGCGGCTGCCCCCAGCGCGGACACCAGGTAGCGCCGTCGGTCGAGCCCGACACGCCGCGCGGCCGCGTCGACCGCCTCCTGGGCCAGCCGCCGCGCGGCCAGCGCACTCGCCGGCAGTGCCACCGGCGCGAACTCGCCGTTGGAGGTCGAGTCGAGCTTGATCGGCAGGCGTCTCGCCAGGTCGTCGCTGCTGCTCATGCCGGCCAGCCGCCTTGCTGCATCGGCGGCGCGTCAGGACGCCGGCTGCGCAAACATCGCTTCCATGCGCTTCTGCCCCTCGGCCTCGCTGACGTCCTCGAGGTGGGTGCCGAGCGACCATTGGAAGCCGTACGGGTCTTTCAGCGTGCCGGTGCGGTCGCCGTAGAACTGATTCTCGACCGGCCGCACCTGCATGCAGCCGGCGGCCAGCGCGCGCGCGAAGGCGGCATCGACATCGGGCACGTAAATCATGAAGGAGACCGGCGAGCCGCCGAGCGTCTGCGGGCTCTGCGTGCCCCACTGCGGGTTCTCCTCGGACATCATGATGTGCGAGTCGCCCACCTTGATCTCGGCATGCGCGTAGGTGCCGTCGGGCATGGTCAGCTTCATCACCAGCTCGGCGCCAAAGGCACGGCGATAGAACTCGACCGCCGCCACCGCGTCGCGGATGGCGAGATACGGAGTGACCGTGTGATAACCCGCGGGCGGGGTCGTGACCTTGGACATGGCGGCTCCCTGTCGTTGAGTGGGCGGTCGGTGGACGACAGCGGAATCAGCCCGCTGCGGCTACGGCTCGCCTGGCCAGCACCGTGATCAGATGCGCGCGGTACTCGGCCGAGGCGTGCAGGTCACTGTTGAGGCCCGCTGCCGGCACGCTGACGCCGTCGCAGGACTCGGGCGCCCACTTGGCCGCCAGCCTGTCTTCCAGTGCCTTGACGCGGAACACCACCGGGCCGGCCCCGGTGACCGCCACGCGCACGCCGCCCGAGGTCTTGGCGACGAACACGCCCACCAGCGCAAAGCGCGAGGCGGGCTGCCGGAACTTCACGTAGGCCGCTTTCTCGGGCGCCGGAAAGTGCACCGCAGTGATGATTTCGCCCGCCGCCAGCGCGGTTTCGTACAGCCCCTTGAAGAAGTCGTCGGCGGCGATGGTGCGCCGGTCGGTCTGTACCGTGGCGCCGAGTCCGAGCACGGCGGCCGGATAGCAGGCCGCCGGATCGTTGTTCGCAAGCGAACCGCCGATCGTGCCGCGGTTACGCACCTGGCGGTCTCCGATGCCGCTGGCCAGCTGCGCCAGCGCCGGGATCTTCGCCTGCACGTCCTTCGAGGCAGCGACGGTCGCGTGCGTCGTCATCGCGCCGACGATGAGCTTGCCGCCATCGACGCAGATGCCCTGCAGTTCGCCAATGCCCGCGAGGTCGATCCAGCCGGTCGGGGACAGCAGTCCCAGCCGCATCGACGGCAGCATCGACTGGCCGCCCGCGAGAATCCGGTCGTCGCCGTGCTGGCCGGCCAGCTTGACGGCATCGGCCACCGAGGCGGGGCGGTGATAGTGCATCGTTTCCATCGTCATCTCCTCGGTTCCTAGTGGCGGGACGCCGCGCGGATCGTCTTCCACACCGTGTGCGGCGTGGCGGGCATCGGCACGTCCTTGATGCCCAGGTGTGCCAGCGCATCGGTGATCGCGTTGATCACGGCGGCCGGCGAGCCGATCGCGCCGGCCTCGCCGCAACCCTTGACGCCGAGCGGGTTGTGCGTGCACGGCGTGCCCTTGGCGGTCTCGACCGTGAACTTCGGCAGGTCGTCGGCGCGCGGCATCGCGTAGTCCATGTAGCTGCCGGTGACGAGCTGGCCGTCCTCGTTGTAGATGCCGTGCTC
>JALORV010000347.1 GCA_025458735.1 Burkholderiaceae bacterium
GTCGGCTCGTCCTTGGCGGCGTTCTTCTGGGCCACCAGCATGATGCTCTTGCCCGCCTCCATGGCGGCCTCGAGCGCCTTGATGGATTTGGGCCGCCCGACGAACAGCGGAATGACCATGTGCGGAAACACCACGACGTCGCGCAGCGGCAGCAGCGGCAGGGTCGTGCGTTCCGGGGGCAGGATCTGGGTGGACATGGGTGGTGGTCCCTCGCAATGGATGCTTCAGCGACGCATATGGGTCCGGTTTGGACCGCCGCAAGCCCGCTCAAGCCTTGCCGATTTCAATCTAGCACGCGAGCGGCCGGGCTGCCGGCCGCGGGGCGCCGGGCGGCGCCCGTCTAGCGCGGCGCGCCAGCCACCTTCGGCTGGTCGGCGTACATCAGCAGCGGCTTGCCGCCGCCGATCGTGTTCTCGTCGACGACGACCTTGGCCACATTCTTGGTGCTTGGCAGGTCGTACATGACATCGAGCAGGATGCCTTCGACGATCGAGCGCAGCCCGCGCGCACCGGTCTTGCGCTTGATCGCCTTGCGGGCAATCGCCTTGAGCGCGTCGGGCCGGACCTCGAGCTCGACACCCTCCATGTGGAAGAGCCGCTGGAACTGCTTGATCAGCGCGTTCTTCGGTGCGACGAGGATCTCGACCAGCGCATCGTCCGACAGCTCGTCCAGGGTCGCGACCACCGGCAGACGGCCGACGAGTTCCGGAATCAGGCCGAACTTGATCAGGTCCTCGGGCTCGACCTCGCGCAGCAGTTCGCCGACCGCGCGCTCCGTGGCGCTGGTGACGGTTGCCCCGAACCCGATGCCGCTCTTCTCAGAGCGGTTACGAATGATCTTTTCGAGTCCGTCGAAGGCGCCGCCGCAGATGAACAGGATGTTGGTCGTGTCGATCTGGACGAAGTCCTGGTTAGGATGCTTGCGGCCGCCCTGCGGGGGCACGCTCGCAATGGTGCCCTCGATCAGCTTCAGCAGCGCCTGCTGAACGCCCTCGCCCGAGACGTCGCGCGTGATCGAAGGGTTGTCGCTCTTGCGCGAGATCTTGTCGATCTCGTCGATGTAGACGATGCCCTTCTGCGCCTTCTCGACCTCGTAATTGCAGTTCTGCAGCAGCTTCTGGATGATGTTCTCGACGTCCTCGCCGACGTAACCCGCCTCGGTCAGCGTGGTGGCGTCGGCGATCACGAACGGGACGTTGAGCAGCCGCGCCAGCGTCTGCGCCAGCAGGGTCTTGCCGGAGCCGGTCGGCCCGATCAGCAGGATGTTGCTCTTGGCGAGCTCGACGTCGTCCTTGCTGCCGAGATGCTTAAGGCGCTTGTAGTGGTTGTAGACGGCCACGGACAGGATGCGCTTGGCCTTGTCCTGCCCGATGACGTACTGGTCGAGGATGGCACCGATTTCACGCGGCGTCGGCAGGTCGGAACGGGTGGCCGCCGGATCCGAGGAAGTCTCGTCCCGGATGATGTCGTTGCACAGGTCGATGCATTCATCGCAGATGAACACCGACGGTCCGGCGATGAGCTTCTTGACCTCGTGCTGGCTCTTGCCGCAGAAGGAGCAGTAAAGCAGCTTCTCGCTGGAACCCTTCTTGTCCGACATGGGCGGGATGCTTCTCCGGCTGCGATTACGGCTGTTCGCCGCGCTTGACGAAGATCTTATCGATGATGCCGTAGCTTACTGCATCGTCCGCGGTCATGAAGTTGTCGCGATCTGTGTCTTTGCCGATCTTTTCGATGGGCTGGCCGGTGCGCTCGGCCAGGATCCGGTTGAGCCGCTCGCGCGTCTTCAGGATCTCCTGCGCGTGGATTTCGATGTCGCTCGCCTGCCCCTGCGCCCCGCCGGAGGGCTGGTGAATCATGATGCGCGAGTTCGGCAGCGAATAGCGCTTGCCCTTGGCGCCGGCCGCGAGCAGAAAGGCGCCCATGCTGGCCGCCATGCCGACGCAGATGGTCGACACGTCCGGCTTGATGAACTGCATCGTGTCGTAGATCGCCAGCCCGGCATAGACCGAGCCTCCCGGCGAGTTGATGTACAGCGAGATGTCCTTGTCCGGGTTCTCGGACTCCAGGAACAGCATCTGGGCGACGACGAGGTTGGCCGTCTGGTCGCTGACCGGGCCGACCATGAAGATCACGCGGTCGCGCAGCAGGCGCGAGTAGATGTCATAGGCCCGTTCGCCGCGCCCGCTCTGCTCGATGACGATCGGCACCATGCCGAGCGCCTGCGGCTCGCTGCCGTGCGACTGGCCGTGGAAACTGGTCTGGCTCTTCATTGCTGTTCCTCGCGAGCGCCTCAGCGCTGGTTGTGACCCATCAGTTCGTCGAAAGCCACCGGGACCTCGGCCACCTTCGCGTGCTCCAGCACCCAGCGCGTCACGTTGTCCTCGAGCGCCGCGCCCTCGAGTTCGGCCAGCCGCTTGCGATCCGACAGGTACCAGTTGATCACGTCCTGCGGCTTCTCGTAGCTTTGCGCCAGTTCCTCGACCAGCTTGCGGATCTGGTCCGGCCGCGGCTGCAGGCCGTGTGCCCGCACCACTTCGCCGACCAGCAGGCCGAGCCGGACGCGGCGCTCGGCCTGTGTCACGAACAGTTCGGCGGGCAACGGCGCCTTGTCGATCTGCTCCTGCGACATGCCGCGGGCGGCAAGATCGCGGCGCGCCATCTCTGCTTGTCCTCCTCGACCAGGGACTTCGGCACTTCGAACGTCGTCGAGGCGAGCAGTGCCCCCAGCGCACTTTCGCGGGTGCGCGACTTCAGGCGTGCGCCGACCTCGCGCTCGAGGTTGGCCCGGACCTCGGCCCGCATCTTGGCGAGATCGCCGTCGGCGACGCCGAGCGACTGTGCGAAGTCGGCATCGATCGCCGGCAACACCGGCTGCTGCACCTTCCTGACGGTCACGCTGAACTCCGCCGCCTTGCCG
>JALORV010000348.1 GCA_025458735.1 Burkholderiaceae bacterium
TTCGTGTTCCGCGTGTTCCCGACCATCTCGTACGCGCTGATCCAGCGCGGCACACAGCCGGTCGAAGTGGGCGATCGCGCGGCGAACCCGGTCGACGATTCGGTGCTGCCGCGCGCGCGCAGGACCGAGACCGAGGCCGACCGCGTGCTGCGGCAGCCGCTGCGGCCGATGCCGGGGCAGTAGGACCGGCGCGCCCGGCGCCGCAGCTTCCGCAGCTTCACCAACGTCCGCGACCATGCAGGCGGCTGAACGCGCCGCATGGCTGCGGTTGACTGCCACCGCCGGCCTCGGGCCGCGCACGGCCCGCCACCTGCTCTCCAGTTTCGGCCTGCCCGACGCGATCTTCGCGGCCGGGCCCGAGGCCCTGCGGCGCGCCGTCCCCGAGCCGCTCGCGCAACTGCTGGCGGCCGCCCCCACGCCGGAAGTGCAGTCGCTGATCGACGCCACCGAGCACTGGCTGGCGGCCTCGCCGCAGCATGCGCTCGTCACCCTCGCCGATGCGGGCTATCCGCAGCTGCTGCTCGCCACCGCCGATCCGCCGCCGGTGCTGTACGCAGTCGGACGCCTGGAACTGCTGCAACGGCCGTCGCTCGCCATCGTCGGCAGCCGCAATGCGACGCGACAGGGCGTGCTCAATGCCGAGGCCTTCGCCGCCGCGCTGGCGCGATCGGGCGTGACCATCGTCAGCGGGCTGGCGCTCGGCATCGACGCGGCGGCCCACCGCGGCGCGCTCGATGCCGATGGCGATGCCGGCACGATCGCCGTGGTCGGCACCGGCGTCGACGCGATCTATCCGGCCAGCAATCGCGCGCTGACGCACCGCGTTCGCGCCGAAGGCCTGGTGCTCTCCGAGTTCGCGCTGCGCACGCCGGCCATCGCGCACAACTTTCCGCGGCGCAACCGCATCATCGCCGGCCTCGCGCGGGGCGTGCTGGTGGTCGAGGCCGCGCTGCGCTCCGGTTCGCTGATCACCGCGCGGCTCGCCGCCGACGCCGGGCGCGAGGTGTTCGCCATCCCGGGATCGATCCATTCGCCGCTCGCGAGGGGCTGCCATCGCCTGATCCGCGAGGGCGCGAAGCTGGTCGAGTCGGCGCAGGACATCGCCGAGGAACTCGGCCTCGACCGCCCCGCGCCGGCGGCCGAAGCCGCGGCCACCACCGGCCCGCACGCCGAGCTGCTCGACCTGCTGGGTCACGATCCGGTCGACCTCGACACCCTCGCGCAGTGCAGCGGGCGCGACGCGGCCACCCTCGCGGCCGATCTGCTCGAACTCGAGCTGGCACAAGATGTTGAGCGTCTGCCGGGTAACCGCTACCAGAGGTTGCGGTAGGGCTTTACAGCCCGGCGCGGCTCGCATACAGTCGCCGCAACGTGTTCGATGTCCTCGTCTACCTGTACGAAAACTACGGCGCGCCGCACGCGTGCCCGGACCCGGACTCACTGTCGCGCAAGCTGACGGCCGCCGGTTTCGACGACGAAGAGATCACCGAGGCGCTCGCCTGGCTGCAGGGCCTGGAGCAGGTCACCGAGCAGTCGGTCGCGGTAGGCCCCGAGAGCGATGGCTCGTTCCGCATCTACGCCAAGCTCGAGACCGAGCGGCTCGGCGCCGACTCCATCGGCTTTCTGAGCTTCCTCGAGCATGCCGGGTCGCTCACGCCGTCGCAGCGCGAGATCGTGATCGAGCGTGCGCTGGCCGTCGAGGACACGCCGATCCCGCTCACCATGATCAAGGTGATCGTGCTGATGGTGCTGTGGAGCCAGCAGGCCGACATCGACGTGCTGCTGCTGGAAGAACTGCTGCACGACGGCTCCGAGCGCGACCTGCACTAGGGGGCTTCCCCCGGCTCGTCGGACCCGGCAGCGCGGCGGCGGTCGTCCGAGGTCATCGGACCGTCACTTCTGAAAAGCCGCTTTTTTCCTTGTGCGCCGGGCACTTGCGTTGGCCGGCAGTTTCGTTGTTATCCTGAAAAAAGGAAACTGTCCTATATAGAAACCGCCGCACTCCGGCGGTTTCTTTTTCCGCCCTCATGTCCAAGGCCCTGATCATCGCCGAGAAGCCCTCCGTCGCCGCCGACATCGCGCGCGCGCTGGGCGGCTTCACCAAGCAGCAGGACTTCTTCGAGAGCGACCGCTACGTGCTGTCCTCGGCGGTCGGCCACCTGCTCGAACTGAAGGCGCCGGAGTCGCACGATGTGAAGCGCGGCAAGTGGACCTTCACGCACCTGCCGGTCATACCGCCGCACTTCGAGCTGGCGCCGATTGCCAAGGCCGAGGCGCGGCTCAAGGTGCTGCTCAGGCTGATCAAGCGCAAGGATGTGGGCGAACTGATCAACGCCTGCGACGCCGGCCGCGAGGGCGAGCTCATATTCCGCTACATCGTGCAGTCGGCCAAGGCGCGCCAGCCGGTCCGCCGGCTGTGGCTGCAGTCGATGACGCCGGCCTCGATCCGCGAAGCGTTCGAGACGCTGCGCAGCGACGACGAGATGCTGCCGCTGGCCGATGCCGCCCGCAGCCGCTCGGAGGCCGACTGGCTGGTCGGCATCAACGGCACGCGCGCGATGACCGCCTTCAACAGCAAGGAAGGCGGCTTCTACCTGACGACGGTCGGGCGCGTGCAGACCCCGACGCTCGCGATCGTCGCCGAGCGCGAGGACAAGATCCGCCG
>JALORV010000349.1 GCA_025458735.1 Burkholderiaceae bacterium
GGGCGGCACGCCAACCTCGACGGGGGGCTTGACCTTGGCCTCCGGCGGCCACTGCCCCGGCGCGTTGAGCATGCCCGCGAGGAACATCGCGGCCGTCTCGACCTCCCGCGGGGGGCATCGATTGGCCACCCCGCGCACCTGAGCCAGCTTCCATCGCTGGCCCTGGCGTTCGTACAGCGCCGTCGCCACGCGGCGGCCGCCTTCGTCGGCCGACCGCACCGACACGACCAGGGTGTCGCCGGCCGCGCACCGATCGACGAACCCGTCGACGCAGTGATGCATCGCGCGTGCCTCGTCCCAGAGGTCCCGCACCGACTGCAGCGCCACCATGTCGTACGCGCCGATCGGCATGCGCGCGAACGGCGTCGACCACGATTGGGCCTGCGCCTCGATCTCCCTGCGGCGCAGCGCCATCCACTCACGGGCCCTGGCCACCAGCCAGGGCCAGCCGGCGCGGCGCTGCAGCTTGTCGAGTTGTGGGCGCTCGGTACCCAGCCACTCCAGGACCTGCGGTAGATCGTCGACCGGCTCCGGCCGAACTGCGACACACGCCCGCGCGGCGTGGCCGAACAGCGGCGCTACGCGCTGCAGCGATCGAAGGTGGTCCTGAAAGCGCGACGCCGGGTGGGCGACGCGGCTGAGGATCGACCAGATCAACCACGGCGGCGGCTCGCGCCGCAGCCGCAGAGCCTGCAGGATGCGCAGGTAGTCGAGCATCGCGGCGGCGGTGTCACCGGCATAGAAGTCGCGCAACGGCAACGCCAGCCGGGGACCGGCCGTGACGACCAGTCGCCAGGTGCAGCGGCCGACCTCGTGGCTGCGCAGGAACTCGCGCAGCGCCTGCGCGGGCTGGCCGCGGCTCGGGAAGTCCGGGCGCTCGACGAAGGCGGCGTACAGGGGTATGGCCTGCGGCATCTCTCGCTCCAGAAGCCTGAAGGCCTCCAGATGCCGCACGACGAGGTTGTAGGCCGAGACCCGCCCCGGGCCGCTGCCAGGGGCCACGTCGATTACCCGGCGGGCAATGCGCACGGCGTCGGCGTCAAGCGCCAGAGCCGCGGCGACGCGCCTGCGCATCTGCCGCAGATCAGCGTGGCTGACGAGACGACGGCGCATGTGTGCGAACAGTTCGCGGGCATAGATGCGCAGGTCGGTGTCCTCGAACGCCACACCCCACTGGCATAGATGCCGTCGCAGTTCACACTCCGCCGCGTCGCGGATCAGGTCCAGCCAGACCCAGCCGGCGGGCATGGCCTGCAGCACGACCGTCTGCGGCGCGCTCGTGACCCACTGCAGCCGGCCGTCGCACTCGCGCCAGACGTCGACGCGCAGGGCGCCGTCTGGCTGGCGGCGCACGGCGGCGATGCCGGCCACCATGACGACGCGCTGGCCGTTAAGGTCGAACACCTGCGCGGGCTCGCGCACGGCGGCGATCAGCCGATGCCAGAGGCTGGCGACGAGTTCTGGGACATGCAGGTGCGCCAGGCGGGCAGGCGGCACCCAGCCGGGCACGTCGCCAGCCGCGCTGGACAGCAGGTGCCATGGGAGCAAGGCCCGCAACCCGAAAGCCGGCTCTGGGAGGTCACGCGGCGCCATGTTCACCTCCCTGACGGCTGATAAGGGGGCGGGTCAGATCGTTCGACCAGCGGGCACGCCGGACGCCGTGGATCTGCAGCACGTCGTCGAGCCGTTCGGGCGGCACCTCAAAGACCCGCTTGTGCTCACGACGGCTGAAGCTGACCCACCCTTGGGGTCGTCGGCCGAGAAGGCCGAAGAGTCTCTTCCGGGCCCGCCGGGACTCGCAGCGGACCAGCACGGGATGCGCATCTATGCGCCTGTCGTTCATCGCGATCTCCATGCCCCGGTGACCATGGCGTGGTCGCACCGGGGCTTAGTCGCGAGCCGCGCTTTAGCCAGAATTTGTTGACCGCCCCGGAAAGTTGCTGGGTTAAATCCGGCGGTTGGGCTTACGCCCGGGATTCAGGGGCCCCCGTCGGGGCCAGGGGATCAAGCCATGCAGTACTCCTCCACCGCCACCTCGGGCGCCGACCGGCCACCGACGGCCACGAACTTGGCCGCGTCGATCACAGACTCACCGTCCCACCGGTAGGCCACCAGCGGGCCATCCTTGGCCGCCGACCAGTCGAGACAGGCGACCTTGGCCGACATCGGCGCCGGACGACCTTCCATCCAGTAGTGCCCGACGAACACCGGCGCCCCGGCCACCGGCTCCGGGAAGCCCGAAGGCAGCGGCGCGTCGGGCAGGCGGTGCTCCTGGTCGGCGCCGACGATCGCGACGTCGCGCAGGCTGCGCGGCGCCTCGTGCCACCACTTCGCGCGCGCCTTGAAGCGCTCGACCCCGCCGTGGTCGACAAACGAATGCCCATCGGGCAGGTCGATCTCCAGGCCTTTCGACAGGCCCTCCATCGCCTCGTACAGCGGCGAGCCGCGCTCGAAGGCCGCGACGAGAAACTCGTCGCTCATCCGGCTGCCCGGCACCCAGTGCTCGGCGACCCGGTCGACGTGGGCCTCGTGCCACCAGGCGTGGACCACGCGCAGGCCGCCCAGGTCCAGGGCTGGCGGCAGCCAGCGGAACCACTCGACCCACTCCTGGTGCAAATCGGAACCTTCGCCGACCTGGCGCAGGAACTCGGCGTGCTGGTTGGGCATCGCGAACCCGATCGCGTTGAACTCGTGGTTGCCCATGATCGCCAGCGCGTGGCCGGCATCGACCATCGAACGCACGATCGCCAGCACCTTGAGCTGCTCCGGCCCGCGGTCGATCAGGTCACCGACGAAGATGGCCATGTGGCCAGCGGGAGGCACCCAGACTCCGCCTCGTTCGACGTAGCCCAGTTCGCGCAGGAGGGCGACCAGCTTGCCGGCCTGGCCGTGGATGTCGCCGATCACGTCGTAGCTTATCGAGCTGCTCATCATTACCTCCGTAGCTTCGTAGCATCTCGCCACGAAGTGAGTATCCTATACTTCGAAGCACATTGCAACTAACCTGCAGCGTGATGACCACATCTGCCCGACCGCCCGTGAAGCAGTACCCAATGCCGTTCACCCGCGTCGAGATCGCGGTGCTGAGCGTGGTCGACGGCCGCCTGTGCGTGCTGCTGACAAGGCGCGCCGAGGAACCGCACGCCGGGAAGTGGGCGCTGCCCGGTGGGGTGCTGCGCATCGACCTCGACGGGTCGCTGGACGCTGCTGCGCAGCGCG
>JALORV010000350.1 GCA_025458735.1 Burkholderiaceae bacterium
GCTGCCGGCCGTGACCGCCCCGGCGTAGAGGTACAGCGTGGCATTCGGCCCGAAGCTGCGCGTGGCGCGCAGGAAGACGGGCACCCCGCTTTCCTCGCCAATGCCATTGGCGACCGGGCCGTCTTCGCTGAGCCGGAAGCGTGTGCTGCGCCAGGCCGCACCGAGCCCGAGATTCCAACCGTCCCCCAGGCTGTAGTCCAGTTCCAGCCCGGCCGGGCCGGTGGGCCCCGCCGGCAGCGGATTGGCCAGCCGCCAGCGCTCGGACAAGCGCCAGTCGACGAGCACCAGCGGAAAGACGCTGGTCTCCTCCAGGCGGTCGAAGACGGCCAGGCCAACGCCGATCCGATTGCCGCCGGGAAAGAAGCGGATTGCGGTGGCGATGGCGCCCCAGGTCAGCGACTCGCCTTCGTCGGCGCTGTTCTCGTGGATCCAGTCGACCGAGGGCGTGAGCCCGAAGCTCCAGCCGTCGGGCCGCGTGAACGACAGCGGCGCGGCCACGCCATAGCGCTTCACCGAGCCCCAGGGGGCCGCGCCGCCGAACGCTGCCGGGGCCGAGAAGTCATAGTCGGTGTAGTCGTAGTTGAATACCAGCCCGGCGCGCCGGCCGCCACCGAAGTCGCGCAGGACGCCGGCGCGCACGATGCCGGTCCAGGCACTGTAGTCGCCACCGCCGTCCAGATCGGCGGCGCCCTGATAGACCGCGGTCACCGAGCCGAACTGGCTCCAGCCGCCACCGGGGACCTGGGCCTGCGCAGCGCCGGCGCAGGCACCCCAGGCCGCAAGGACCAGCACCGCCGAGCGCGCGCCACGAGAGTTGCCGAAATGCATCGAACCTCCGCCGAGGCCGCGCCTGCACCGCGACGAAGGTTGCGGTTGCAAGGCACGGCGGAGGGATGATGCCTCAAGTGCGCGCCGGGCCGGCCGACGTGGTCAATGCCGCTCGCAGCGGGCTGCCGTACAGCCAGCGGTCGGTGTAGCCGTTCTATTTGATTCCCTCCTTCCCAATCGAACCCGCGTCCCGCTCCTGTCAGCGCAGGGCGTACCAGACCCCTCGGCCACTGCCGTGCTGGTTCAGCGTGCCGCGCGCCACCAACGCCCGGAAATGCTGCTTGAGCGTATTGCGGCTGGCACCGGTCAGCTTGATGACCTCGCCAATGGTGACGCGGCCGTGCTCGCGGGCGAACTCGACGATCTGTAGCTGCAGTTCGGGCATGGCCGCCAGTACGACCTTCTCGCGCTCGACCTTCTTCTCCAGGCGCCGAACCTGCTCGGTCAGGGAACGCAGGAAGAACACCAGCCACGGCTGCCAGTTCGGTGCCTCGCTGCGGATCGTGCCCTGCGTCTGCCGCAAGGCCAGGTAGTAGGCTTCCTTGCTTTGCTCGATCACGCTCTCCAGCGAGCTGTACGGCACATAGGCATAACCGGCCTGCAACAGCAGGAGCGTTGTCAGCACCCGGGAGAGCCGTCCGTTGCCGTCCTGGAAAGGGTGGATCTCCAGGAACACGACGACGCACAGGGCGATGATCAACAGGGGATGCAGCCGGGCCGTTTCGCGCTCCTGGTTCACCCAGGCCACCAGCTCCGTCATCAGGCGGGGCGTATCGAAGGGCGACGCGGTCTGAAACACGATGCCAATCTGTGCGCCGGTTTCGTCGAAGGCGGCGACGCTGTTCGAGTTGGTCTTGAAGTTGCCGCGATGCCAGCTGTCCTTCTCGCTGTAGCGCAGCAGGATCTGGTGCAACTGCTTGAGGTGGTTCTCGGTGTGAGGCATGTCCTGCCAGGACGAGAACACCAGGTCCATCACCTCAGCATAGCCGGCCACCTCCTGCTCGTCGCGGGTGGCGAAGGACTTGATCTCCAGGTTCGACAGCAGCTTCTCCACTTCCCGGTCGGACAGCTTGCTGCCCTCTATGCGAGTGGAGGAGCCGATGCTCTCGATGGTGGCTACTCGGCGCAGGGCCGACAGCCGGTCGGGCGCGAGCGTGCCCAAGGCACGCCAGGCGCCTTTGAACTCGTCGATCCTCGCGATGAGGCTCAGGATCTCGGGGGTGATCTGGATGGTGTCGGCTCGCAGCATGAACCAATGCTACGCCTATTTACACCCATTTTGAGGTGCATCCATTAATACACCCGTTTACACCCACCGCTGAACATCACATCCCGGTCGTTCGGGTGCGAACCTCGAATGCCAGGTCCGGGTTGTCAAGCAACATCGACAGATCTCGGCCATCGGTCAGCTGCACGGCGCATTGCTGACCGTCGGAGCCCTGGTCGTTGGAAGTGTCGGCACGCACGCCGCCGGTCGTCGCGCTTCGCCAGACTTCATCTTCAGTGCTGCGGTTTGCGCTGCCCAAGCGGTTTGGTTTCCCCTCCGCTACCCAATGCAGCGAAGAAACTCGCCCGATCAGTCCGCTCGTAAGTTGTTGATTTACATGGGAATCGTGCCCGGCCCTTGCGAACTTCGCCCCCACCCATGAGAGCGGGGCCTGAGAGAGAACCGCCCCGGACAGAGCGAAACCGGCCCAGGATGGTGCCAAGGTGGCGGCCGGCGAAGTCCGCAGCCTTCCGCACGAACCCGCGACAACACGCGGCTTCTGGCGCGATTGGACGAAAAAAAGCCCCAACCGAGAGTGGTTGGGGCTTCGGGACTGGTGGA
>JALORV010000351.1 GCA_025458735.1 Burkholderiaceae bacterium
GGAGCAGATCGCCACGCTGATCACCGCGCTGGGCACCGGCATCGGCCCGGAGTTCAACCCGGACAAGCTGCGCTACCACCGCATCATCGTCATGACCGATGCCGACGTCGACGGGGCGCACATCCGCACGCTGCTGCTGACGCTGTTCTACCGGCAGATGACGACGCTGGTCGAGCGCGGCCACATCTACATCGCCCAGCCGCCGCTGTACAAGGTCAGGCACGGCAAGGAAGAGCGCTACCTCAAGGACGACCACGAGCTGTCGCTGTACCTGCTGCGGCTGGCCCTCGAAGGGGCGCGGCTGTACGTCGACCGGGCCGCGGTCGAGGCCGGACGGCCGATCGCCGGCGAGGCGCTGGCCGAGCTGGCCCGCCAGTACCTGCTCGCCGACGCGGTGGTGCAGCGGCTGGCGCACGTGATCGACCGCGCGGCGCTGCAGGCGATCATCGGCGGCGTCGAACTGCGGCTGGCCGACGCCGCCGAGGCCGAGGCCACGGCGCTGTCGCTGTCGCGGGCGATGGGCAATCACACGGTCGAGGTCTTCGCCCAGTACGACGCCAAGCTCGACAAGCACCGGCTGCTGATCCACCGTCGCCACCACGGCAACGTCAAGGCGAGCGCCATCGACGCCGATTTCCCGCTGAGCGCCGACTACCAGACCCTGCATCATGCCGCCCGCACCTTCAGGGGCCTGATCGGCGACGGCGCCCGAATCGCCCGCGGCGAAGGCGACAAGAGCAAGGAAGCGACGGTGACCGACTTCCGCGCCGCCATGCAGTGGCTGCTGGCGCAGGCCGAGGGCGCGATCGGCAAGCAGCGCTACAAGGGCCTCGGCGAGATGAACCCCGAGCAACTCTGGGAAACGACGATGGACCCGGCGGTGCGCCGGCTGCTCAGGGTGCAGATCGAGGACGCCATCGGCGCCGACCAGATCTTCACCACGCTGATGGGCGACGAGGTCGAGCCGCGCCGCCAGTTCATCGAGACCAACGCGCTGGCGGCGGGCAACATCGACGTCTGAACGCGCGCGCCGTGCTGCGCCGCGGCCGAACTGTGGCACCATCGCGCGGCTTGGGTGCGGAGGGAGGTCGTCGATGAGCTTGCCGGGCGCCAGCGGCGCACCGCGGCCCGCCGGGGCCGCGGCGCTTGCATGCCGGCCCGCCCGGGCGATGGCGGGAGACACCGCGTGAAGTCGCGCGGCGAAGCGCTGCGCGACTACGTCGCCCGGCGGCTGCTGCTGATGATCCCGACCTTCATCGGGATCACCTTCGCCACGTTCCTGCTGTGCCAGTTCGTGCCCGGCGGGCAGATCGACCAGATGCGCATGGCGCTGGCCGGCGCCGAAGGCGCCGGCGAGGCCGGCGGCAGCGGCGGCGACGCCCGGGCGGCGCAGCTCGACATCCCCGAGGAGCAGCTGGCCCGGCTGCGGGCGTACTACGGCTTCGACAAGCCGCTGCCGGTGGCCTATGCCGGCTGGCTGGCGGATATCGTGCGGCTCGACCTCGGCACCTCGTTCCGCTACAACGAGCCGGTGGCGCGGGTCATCGCCGAGCGGCTTCCGGTGTCGATCTACTACGGCATCATCACCGCGATCTTCACCTACGGCATCTGCATCCCGCTCGGCATCCTGAAGGCGATCCGCCACCGCACCCGCGTCGACACGCTGACCTCGATCCTGATCTTCGTCGGCTACGCGGTGCCCGGCTTCGCGCTCGGCGCGGTGCTGAGCAACCTGTTCGCGGTGCGCTGGGAGCTGTTTCCGCTCGGCGGCTTCCAGTCGGCGGGCGCTCCGGCGATGGGGTCGGCGGCGCGGCTGCTGGACATCGCCTGGCACTCGGTGCTGCCGCTGGTGGCGTACCTGGCCGGCTCCTTCGCCGTGACGACGATGCTGATGAAGAACAGCCTGCTGGAGAACATGAGCGCCGACTACGTCAAGACGGCGCTGGCCAAGGGCCTCACCTGGCGGCGGGCGGTGTTCGTGCACGCGCTGCGCAACTCGCTGATCCCGATGGCGACCACCGCCGGCGGGCTGCTCGGCATCTTCCTGACCGGCAGCTTCCTGATCGAGCGGGTGTTCAACATCCCCGGCGTCGGCCTGCTCGCCTTCGAGGCGATCCAGACCCGCGACTTCCCGGTCGTGCTCGGTTTCCTCGTCATCTCCAGCGTGCTGCTGATGCTCGGCAACCTGCTGTCCGACCTGGCGGTGGCCCTCGTCGACCCGCGCGTGCGCTTCGAGTAGATGGCCTGGCCGAAACTCGATCCGGTCACCCGCCGCCGGCTGCAGCGCTTCCGCCGCATCCGCCGCGGCTACTGGTCGTTCCTCATCCTGGCGGCGGCCATGGTGCTGTCGGTCTTCGCCCCCTTCCTGGCCGAGAGCCGGGCCCTGCTGGTCTGGCACGACGGCAGGGCGTACTTCCCCACCTTCCAGTACCTGGAGATGGCGACCTTCGGCCAGGAGCCGCCGGCGGGCTGGGACGGCCGCGAGATCGAGACCGAGTACTTCCGCCTGCAGCGCGAGTGGCGGGTGGAGCGCGAGATGCACGCGCGCGCCCGCGCCCGGGTCGGCGACGACGCGGGCAAGCTGGCGGCGCTGGAGGCGAAGTTCCCGAACCGGCGCAACTTCGTCGTCATGCCGCCGATCCCCTGGAACCCG
>JALORV010000352.1 GCA_025458735.1 Burkholderiaceae bacterium
CGCTCGAGCCAGTCGGCCGGTGTGCCGTGTCCGTAGCGCGCCAGGGTCTCGCGGTTGTCGGCCTCGGCCATGTAAAGCTCGGCGCCGGTCCACAACACGGTCTTGAGGCCGCGCGTCTGCGGGCTGTGCGGGTCCTCGGCGGTCTCGCACTTGGCGTGGTGCTTGCGGTGGATCGATACCCACTCCTTGGTCTGCATGCCGGTGGTCAGCCACAGCCAGGCCCGGAAAAAGTGAGCGACCGCGGGATGCAGGTCGAGCGCACGATGCGCCTGGCTGCGGTGCAGGAAGATGGTCACTGCAGCGATCGTGACGTGCGTCAGCGCGAGCGCGGCAACGATCAGTTGCCACCACGACAGCTGCAGCAGGCCGCCATCCAGGAATTCGAGCAGGTACATGGAGATCTGATCCTCGTTGATTGCGCCGAACCGGTCCTTGCGAAAGGCCGCGCGTCAGCCATGTGAACATCGCCGGCACACGGTGCCGCCAGCGGCCGCCGCGATCTTGCCGTGGCGTCTGGCTCCCGAAGGCGCAGGGTGACGGATTGTAGCCGTCGATTGGAGAGCGTCCCAAAGCCGAAGTTTCGGTCGATTTGCCCGGAATCAAGTCGATTTACCGCAAATCACGCCAGCGACCCGTCCGTCCCGACCGGCGGCCGGCACGCCGGGCGTCCGCTCAGACTGACTTGCCGGCGGCCGGTGGCGCAGCGCCAGGCAGCGCCGCGCCGCGCCAGCGGATTTCGCGCTGCGGATAGGGAATCTCGATGCCTTCCTGCCTGAAGCGCCGCAGGATCTCGCGCGCGATGTCGGATCGCACGGCCAGCGTGCCCTCTTCCGGGTCGCGGATCCAGAAGCCGACTTCGAGTTCGATGCCGTCGGACGCCATGGCGGTGATGAAAGCCCCGGGAGCCGGGGTGGCCAGCACGCGCGGCTGGCTCTGCGCACACTCGGCAAGGATCGCCAGCACGCGGTCGAGATCGGACCCATAGGCCACCGAGGTCCTGACGGTGACGCGGACCTCGCGGCTGGTCAGCGAGTGATTGACGACGGGCGTCGACACCAGCATCTCGTTCGGCACGATGGTCTCGGTGCCGTCGAGCGCGCGGATCACCGTATAGCGTGTGTTGATCTCGGCCACCTTGCCGTAGTACTTGTCGACGGTGATCATGTCGCCGAGCGACAGGCTGCGATCGAGCAGGATGATGAAGCCGCTGACATAGTTGCTGGCGATGCGCTGCAGGCCCAGGCCGAGACCGACACCGAGGGCGCCGCCGAACACCGACAGCACCGTGAGGTCGATGCCGACGCTCGCCAGCGCGAGCAGTACCGCCAGCACCAGCAGCACGGCCTTCAGCGTGCGCGACAGCACGACGCGGGAATTGACACCCATCGACTCGGCGCGCATCAGCCGCGACTCGATGGTCGAGCCCAGCCACAGCGCAGCCAGCGCCGTGACCACCACCGAGATGGCGCCGATGATCAGATCCCAGAGGCTGATCTGCGAACGGCCGATCGGAACCCGGATCGACTCGAGGCCTGCCTGCACGTCGCCAAGCACGCCGGTCAGGTGCAGCGCCACCACCAGCCACACGGACAGCGCGATCCAGCGCTCGAAGGCACCGAGCCAGGCCGAGCCCGGCAGAGATCGGCGCAGCACATAGACGACGAAGCGGATGGCTGCCATCGCCATCACCAGCGTGACGGCGAGGCGCAGCAGTTGCACATCGCCCACGCGCCCGACCAGGCCACCGGCCCGCAGCAGCAGGCCGCCGGCGATCATCACGGCCAGCGCGCCCAGCGGAAACGCCAGCCGACGGCTGCCCTCAATGGAAAAGCGCAGGACGTCGGCGCGCAGGTCCGACGCGCTGCCCGCGGCCGCCTTGCGCAGTTCGGTGCGGCGTCTGACCCAGCGCGCGAGCGCCCAGCCGGCCGCGAGTCCGGCCGCGATCACCACCAGCTGCCAGAGCGAGCGCGGCCGCGCCAGCCCCCCTTGCACGACCTCGATCACCTCCTGCAGCAGCGTCGGCTCGGCCATGCCTCAGTCACGCTCCAGGATGGCTGCGAAGAAGCCGTCGGTCGCATGCAGGTGCGGCAGCATCACGAAGTACGGTGCGAAGCGCGCAAGATGCTCGACCTCGATGCCCTGCGCCGTCAGTACGTCGTGCGCCGGCACGAGGTGGAAGTCCGGATGCGTTGCAAGAAAGTCCTCGATGACCCGCTGGTTCTCGCGTGCCAGCAGCGAACAGGTGGCATACACGAGCCGGCCGCCGCGCCGGGGCAGGCGGGCCGCCGCCGCCAGCACCGCACGCTGCACTTCGTTGACACGTGCCAGCTCGGTCTCGTCGAAGCGCCACTTCAGGTCGGGATTGCGCCGCAGCGTGCCGGAGCCGGAACATGGCGCATCGACCAGCACGCGATCGCACTTGCCGGCCAGCCGCTTGACCCGGATGTCGCTCTCGCTGCGGATCGCCACCGGGTGCACGTTGGACAGGCCGCTGCGCTTCAGTCGCGGCCCGAGGCCTTCGAGTCTCTTCTGGTGAATGTCGAAGGCATACAGCCGCCCACTCGACCGCATCAGCGCGCCCAGCGCCAGCGTCTTGCCGCCCGCACCGGCACAGAAGTCCACCACCATCTCGCCCCGCCGCGGCTGCAGCAG
>JALORV010000353.1 GCA_025458735.1 Burkholderiaceae bacterium
CTGTTGCTGCAGCGGCTCTTGTCGATGTTGGCGTCGTTGACCGCTTCGGGCATGAAGCGCGAGGCCATGCTGCCGGAGTCGTCGAGCACGAACATGACGTTCGGCTTGACCTGGGTGGCCAGTGAGTAGGTCAGCGGCGTGCTGGACACATCGGTCAGCTGCGCCGCCAGCGGCGCCGACAGCAGCGCCGCAACGGCGGCGATCAGCAGGCGGATTGGAGTCTGCATGGGTGCCTACAGTGAGACGAAAGCCTGGACCAGCGTGCTGGTGCTGCGCGGGCCGACCACGCGCACGGTCACGCGGTAGTAGTTCTGCGCGGTGCCGGTGAAGTTGGTGGCATCGCCGGCGTAGCTGCCGCCGGCCGCAGCCGCAGAGCCTGCCGTCAGCAGCGAGCAGGACACACCGGGGTCGTTCGGGTTGCCCTCGGCCGAGCACATGCGGTGCACCAGCCACTGCACGGTGTTGCCGGCGGCATCGCCCGCTATCTGGCAGCCGGCGCAGGCCGCCCACAGGGCCGGGTCGTCCCAGTTGGGCTCGATCACGGTGGCGAAATAGCCGCGCGCGGGGTCGCTGGCATTGAGCGTCGGCGTGCCGACCGTGGACTGCAGCCACTGTACGGCGCCAAGCACTCCGGCATCAGACGAGTGCACCGCGGCATTGCGGAACGCAAGGTTGCCGGCCACCAGCTGGTTGGTGTCGGTCGAGCGCGACAGCGCGATCACCGAGATCATCATCGCCACCAGCGCGACCAGCACCACCATCAGCACCGCGCCCCGCTGGCGGGAAGCTGGAGTCGAGTGCGCGCCGGTCATGCCGGCCTCCAGATCATGTTGCGCAGGCCGATGGTCGACTCGAACACGCGGTAGCGGAAGCACTGCCAGTCGGGGCGGTCCGACAGCACGAAAGCGCCGGCCGTCCATTGCGGCGCAACCGTCGTGACGGCGCACTGCCCGGTGGCGGGATCAGGCCGCTCGGGCAGCGCGCTGCGCGCGACCAGTCCGATGCGTATGGCCACCACCGTCGCCCAGCCGTTGTTGTTCACCGGCGTCAGTTCGTCCCACAGGTCGACCGCGCCATCGGCATCGGTGTCCTTGCCGTACTGCGCCTGCATCTGCACGATGTCGGCTGCCACCGGCAGGGCCTCGTTGCCCTGCAGCACCTGGTCCACCACCAGCGTGCCGCCCTGCACCGTGTAGCGGGCCACCGTCGGCGCAGTCCCGATGGGGAAGATCACGGCACCGAGCGTGTAGTTCGGACCCAGGCCGCCCGGCTTGTTGTAGCGCGCCGCGGCCATGGTGCCGTAGGGCGTGCGGTACATGCCGCTGCCGTGAATCAGCAGGTCCTGCTTGCCGGGCGCTTCCAGGCTCGGAGTGTTGGTCGCCTGCTGCAGCGTGCAGTCACGGCCGGGCTCGGCCACGATCAGCAGCTGGCCGGCGACGACGCCAAAGGCGTTGTCGACGTGATAGGTGGCCGCAGCATTCGGCAAGGCCTGTGTCAGCCGGATCGGCGCCGGCACCGTGTCGGTGTTGCTGTAGGTGAACTCGAGCGTGTCCGGCGCATCGTCGGCACCCTGCGTGATGCGTACCGGCGCCAGCACGAACTCGAATTCGCGCGCCGGCACGACTCCTTCGTCATAGGCCAGCACGCGGCAGCCCAGCACCGGCACCGTATTGAGACCGAAGCCGGCCATGCGCGCATCGCGCTGCAGCGCGAACATCGCCACAGTGCCGCTGAAGACGGCGTCGCCACCGGCACTCGCGGAGCGCCGGTAGCCCTCCGACGCCGCGAAGGTCTGGTAGACGGCAAGCGTCACCACCAGCGAGATCGTCATCGCGATCAGGACCTCGATCAGCGTCATGCCGCGCGAGGCCGAGGGCGCCCGGCGCATGTCAGGGGTCCTGCAGGTTGGCGACGGCAACGTGGCTGCGAAGGTCGCCGTTGCGCGGTCGCCAGGTCACGGTGACGCTGACTTCGCGGCCGGCCACCGTCACCACGGCGTCGGCGGCCGGCAGTGCCTGCTGCACCTGCGCCAGCCACGGCCCCAGCCGCGCCGGTACGTTGGCACCGCCGCCGGCGTACTCGTAGTCCGGCGCGTGCACCCGGTCGACCCACAGCGAACCAATCAGCCGATCGGCCAGCAGGGCGGCATCCACCCGATGCCGCGCATCGGAATACGAGGCGAAGGCAAAGCCATGCGCGTTCATCAATCCCAGCACGCCGATGGCGAAGATCGTCATCGACACCAGCACCTCGGTCAGCGACATGCCCAGCACGCGTCGGCGGCTGGTGCGCGCTGCGCGGCGGCGACCTGGCATGGGCTGCGCGCTCATCCGCAGGCCCGCGGGTCGCCGACCGCCAGCGCCGGATCGCACATGCGCACGTTGCCCGCGGCACCCAGGGCCAGCCGCAGTACCCGTCGATCGCCCGCGTGCACGCCGGGATTCGTGATGTCGATGCTGACGGCCGTCGGTGAGCCGTCGATGTTGCCCGCGATCCGGCCGAGCGAGTCGAAGGTCACGGTGGTGGCCGTGGACGGGACCGGCGCGAGCTGTGGCAGGCCGGAGGCCTCCATCGCCGCGCGCGACTGGATCACGCCGAGGCAGTCGCCCGGATCGTCGACGTCGGGCGTGCCGCTGTCGACCGGATTCGA
>JALORV010000354.1 GCA_025458735.1 Burkholderiaceae bacterium
AAGGAAGGCGTGCAGGAATGCTGCAAGGCCTTCACCAACGTCAAGACCTATTCGTTGCCCTGGTAGGGCCATGACATCGAGGCGCGGCCGATGGCAGTGCTTTCCCGGGTTGCTTTGCGGCGTTCTGCAGGAAACGATGCACACCCAACCATGACTTTGGAATCGATGATGAGCGCTACACCTCCAGTCACGCAGCGCGCCAAGGCGTTGCGCCTTGCGATCCTGCTGAGTTTCGCCGCAGCCGGATGTGCCCACGCCGACAGCGACCGCGAAACGATCGGTGTGGTGTCCTCGGTTGAACTGCCCACGCAGGCCAAGGGCAACCCGCCGTCGTGGACCGGCAAGGCCTTTCGTCAAGGCGTGGTCACGGCAGCCAATCCGTTTGGCGCCGAGGCCGGCGCCAGGATCCTGGAGCAGGGCGGCAACGCCATCGACGCTGCGGTGGCCGTGGCCTACGCGCTCAACGTCGTCGAGCCGCAATCGGCGGGCATCGGTGGCGGCGGGTTCATGATGATCCACCTGGCCGCCACAGGGCAGACCATCACCATCGACAGCCGCGAGAAGGCGCCGGCAGGGGCCACGCGCGAGATGTTCGAGGGCATGCCACCGGGCTTCACCGTGCCTTCGCTGTCGGGCATTGCGGTAGGTGTACCCGGGATGGTGCGAGGTACCGATTTCGCACTGCAACGCTATGGCCGGTTGCCGCTTTCGCAGGTGCTGCAGCCGGCGATTCAACTCGCCGAAGAGGGCTTCGCGGCCACGGCGCGCTTCGTCACCAGCCCCAACTGCGCAACCACCACCAACCTCAACGGTCGCGCCAAGAACTCGCCGCTGTCGGCTGAGTACTTCTGCCCCGGCGGGCAGGCGATTCCGGTCGGCACCGTGGTGACCAACAAGCCGTTGGCAGAGACCTTCCGCCTCATCGCGCAGCACGGCGCCGACTGCTTCTACAAGGTGGACCTGGCCAAGGGCTGCGACATCGCGCTGGGCATCGTCGAAGGCCAGACCTGGACGCGGCCGCAGGCCCCCGGCGGCCGTGCAGGCAGCATGACGCTGGCCGACCTGGAGGCCTATCAGCCGACCGAGCGCGCGCCCATCGAGGGCAGTTACCGCGGTTACAAGATCAAGTCGATGGCGCCGCCGTCGTCGGGCGCGCTGACCGTGATCCAGATCCTGAAAATGCTCGAGCGCTTCCCGCTCGGCGACGCGTCCAAGGGCTATGGCTTCGGCAGCGTGAACACGCTGAACGTGATGGCCGATGCGATGCGGCTGGCCTTTGCCGACCGCGGGGTGTGGATGGCCGATGCCGATTTCGTGCCGGTACCGACCAAGGGGCTGATCGACGACACCTACCTGTCCGGCCGCGGTGCGCCGATCACTGCGGGAACCCGGCTGCTTCAGCAGGGCGTGCCGCCGGCGCAGCAAGGCACGCTGCTGTCGTCAGACCCGCGCCCCTTTGAAACGGCCGGCTTCGAGAACAGTGTGCGCCTGGCCGTGGCCGAACCCGGTCCCAGCGCCGAGAACGGCACCACGCACTTCTCGGTGGTCGACAAGTGGGGCAACGTCGTCAGCTACACCAACACCATCGAATCCGGCTACGGAATCGGGGTGTTCGCCGGCTACAAGAAGTCCGACGGCAGCTTCCGCAACCACGGTTTCCTGCTGAACAACGAACTCACCGACTTCAACATCGCTAAGACCACCAATCCGTGGACCGGTGGCGTTGGCTTCAACGACGTGCAAGCCAACAAGCGCCCGCGCAGCAGCATGGCGCCGACGATGCTGTTCTCGCCGCAGGGGAAGCCGATCGTCGCCTATGGCTCGCCAGGGGGTGCGACGATCATCAACTCGGTAGTGAATATCACCGTCAACCTGATCGATCACAAGATGGGTCTGCAGGACGCTGTGGATGCGGCGCGGATCTCGGTTTCCGGTGCCGGCTCTGCTGTAACGCTCGAGAATCGTTTCCCGGCTTCCACGGCCGACGCGATGCGCGCCCTTGGCTACACGGTAGGGGTGAGCGACGTCGGCTCGGTGCAGGCGGTGCTGATCGACCAGCAGACCGGCAAGCAGTACGGCGCGGCCGACGACCGGCGCGAAGGCACGGTGATCGGCCTGCCAAGGCCCCGTGGTCGATGAGACACGCTCGATGCGAAGCGCCGGCCGCCGCTTCGCTTGTGGTGCAGCCGTGAACGGCGGGGCACTGTACGTTCTGCACCCAGGCTGATCGAGCAACCAGGAGAAATCCCATGCGCATCGGCGTACCCAAAGAGATCAAGAACCACGAGTACCGCGTCGGCCTGACGCCGGCCTCGGTGCGCGAGCTGGTGCACCATGGCCACAGCGTGCAGGTGCAGGCCGGTGCCGGCGCCGGCATCGGCGCGGCCGATGCCGACTACGTGGCCGCTGGCGCCGCCATCGCCGCCGATGCCGCCACCGTCTTCGCCCAGGCCGAGATGATCGTCAAGGTCAAGGAGCCGCAGGCCGCCGAGCGCGCGATGCTGCGCCCCGGCCAGGTGCTGTTCACCTACCTGCACCTGGCGCCCGACCCCGAGCAGTGCCGCGACCTGGTGGCCGGCGGCGCGGTGTGCATCGCCTACGAGACCGTCACCGATCGTGCTGGCGGCCTGCCGCTGCTGGCG
>JALORV010000355.1 GCA_025458735.1 Burkholderiaceae bacterium
CCGCGACTTCACCGCACAGCGCGATCTGCGCCGGCCCGAACACATGCAGCCGGTAGATGTCGAGCCCGCCTGCCTGCGCCTCGGCATAGGCATCGGCGGCCGCGTCCCACTCGCCGCAGACCGTGCGGGCATCGAAGGCGCCGGCGGGCTGCGGCATCAGCAGCCTTCCGCGCTCGATGCGCAGGGTGCGCCGGACATCGCCTACAGCCCGAACTGCGCGCCGAGCACCACGCGGCCTGCGCCATCGCGCTCGAGCGGCGCCCACGGCAGGTCGGTGACGCCGGGGTCGATGCCGGCCTGCTTCAGCAGTGTCGTCACCTGGCCGCGATGGTGCGTCTGATGGTTGAACATCTGCACCACGCACAGCCAGCGCGGCCGTGACATCTCGCGCTGCGCGACGCCCGAGAACCAGGTCAGCGTGCCGGCGAGATCGGCGTCGGCCAGGCCGGCGGCCCACGCGGTGATCTCGTCGTCCATCGCGCGGCGGGCGGCCGTCAGTTCGGCGAAGTCGGCGACTAGGTCGACGCCCATGCCGCCGACCGGATAGGACTTGCCATTGAAGCGCGGCAGCCAGACGCGGTCGCCCCACAGGATGTGGTTCAGCGTCGAGTGGATGGAGCGGAAGAAGGCGCCGCGATCGGCCTTGCGCTCGGCCTCACTCAGTTGCGCCGCGGCGGTGTACAGGCTGCGATTGATCCAGCCGTTGTAGGCCGCAAAGGTCTGGCAGTACTCGGCGTCGATCATGCGGTCTCCTGCGCCCCTCGGGTGGCGTTGCGGCAGCGGATCGTAGCGGCCGGCTCAGCGGCGGCCAAACAGGCTCGCGTCGAGGCGCGAAGGCCGCTCCTGCACGCGATCGGCGACCAGTTCGCCGATCGCCGGGGCGAACTTGAAGCCGTGCCCGGAGCAGGCGCTGACGACGATCACCGCAGGATGCTGCTCGAGCCGGTCGATCCAGAAGTGCCCGTCAGGCGTGTTCGTGTAAAGACACACCTGCGAGCGTCGCAGCGGCCCGTCGGCGGCCGGCATGAAGCGGCGCATCACCGCGCGCACCGCCTCGACCTCCGCCGGTTGCACGTCGCGACGCACGGCCTCGACGCTCGTGATCTCACCACCGTGATGAAAGGCCGCCTTCGCCCCATCGCCGAGATCGGGGAAGCCGTAGAAGAAATGGTCGCCGTCGAACTGCCACAGATGGATCGGACAGCGCGCCGGCGCCAGCGCCGAGGCTTCGAGCGGCTCGAACCAGTGCAGCGTCTGGCGCTCCACCTGCAACGGCAGCACGGCTCCCGGCAGGAGGCGATTGGTCCATGCACCGGCGCACAGCACGAGCTGGCGCGCGCGCAGCTCGCGCCGCGCCGTCTGCAGTCGCACGCCGGTGGCATCGGCCTCCCAGTGCAGCAGCGGCTCGTCGAAACCGAGCCGGGCACCGAGCCGCTGCGCGAGCGCGAGTTGCACCCGCAGGCAGGCCTCTGGCTGCAGGATGCCGGCGCGCGGTTCCCACACCGCGATCATGTCTGGCTCCAGCCGCATCGCGGGATGGCGCTCACGCACTGTGGACGGTCCGAGCACCTCATGCGGCAGCCGATGCAGATCCGCGCTGCGCAAGGTGCCCTCGATCAGCTCGCTGTCGGGGCGGCCGATCATCAGCCCGCCGGTCGGCTGCAGCAAGGCCGTCCCGGACTCGCGCTCGAGCGCGGACCACAGCGCGTAGGCCTGCTGCACCAGCGGCACATAGGCCGGATGCTCGAAGTAGGCCTCGCGGATGATGCGCGTCGCCCCGTGCGACGAGCCTTCCTCGTGCGGCGGCGTGCCGCGATCGAAGCCGGCCACCGTGAGGCCGCGGCGCGCCAGCGACACCGCCACGGCGCTGCCCATCGCACCGAGGCCGGCGATGGCGACGTCGAAGGCGGCGGGCGCGCTCACCGGGCTAGGCTCCGGGCCGCAAGCTCACTTCGTCGCCCTCCGCGCTCAAGGCCGCGCCTTCTGCAAGGGTCGGCCGACCTCGAGTCGCTGCACCGACGCGGCGTCGATGCCCAGTCGCGCCAGTGCATCGGCCTGCGCTGGCAGCGCCGCCATCAGCTGCACCGCACTTGGCAATGCCGCCGGCTGCGCGGCGGCGACGAACAGCCGGTTGCCGCCGCCCGCGCCGACGCGCACTTCATGCAGGCGACCGAAGGCGGCCTGCGCCGCCGCGGCCTCGCGCGCCTGCGTCGCGCTGGCAGCGAAGGTGTTGGCGAGGAACACGCCCCGGGGCGTCAGCAGTGCGCGCACATCGCGCAGGAAGTCGACGCTGAACAGGGCCGGCGGAATGCCTTCGGCGTCGAAGGCGTCGAGCAGCACCGCGTCGTAGGTCGCCCCCCGCGCGCGCTCCGCGGCCACGAAGTCGCGCCCATCGGCGACATGCAGGCGCAGCCTCGGCCCCGCCACCAGTCCGAAGTAGCGAGCAGCGATGCGCAGCACCCCGGCATCGATGTCGACCGCGTCGATCTGCATCGCCGGCCGCACCTGCGCCAGCGCGCGCGGAATCGATCCACCGCCGACACCGATCAGCAGCACGCTGTGCGGCGCCGGCTGCCACAGCAGCAGCACCGCGACCATGGTGCGTGTGTATTCGAGCGCCAGGTGATCGGGCTGTGCCAGCA
>JALORV010000356.1 GCA_025458735.1 Burkholderiaceae bacterium
TGCGAAGGACACCGGAGGCGACGCCGACGGTGGTCCCGGAGCGTGAGCGGAGGGACGAGGGCTCGCGGAGGCAACGCGAGACCGAGCAATCCGTCCGTCTCCGCCAGACAACAACGCCCCCGCCCGAGGGCGTTGTTCATTCCTGATACCGCAAGATGGCTAGCTCGTCTGCCGTCTCGCGATGCCGGGTCGAAGAGCTGAATAATGGCGGTGATTCGGACTCGAATGGAGCTCGCCTTGCTGCGTCAACGACTCATACTGGCCTTCTGCCTCGCCTGCGCATCCGCGGGCGCCATGGCCGCGGGCGCGGGCCTTCGCGCCGGCACGACCGGAATCGGCGGTGACATTGCCGTCGAGGTGCTGCCGACCCTGTCGGCGCGGGTGGGCTACTCGTATCTGAGCTTCAGCACGACGGTGGATTCGTCGGATGTCGAGTACGACGCCCGGCCGAAGCTTTCGAACGGCAATCTATTCCTCGACTGGAGCCCGCTCGGGCCGTTTCGGATCACTGGCGGGTTGATCCTCAATTCCAACAAGATCGATGTGACGGCGGTGCCTACCGGCGGCACCCTCACGATCAACGGGGTGGTCTATCCGGCAGCCTCGATCGGCAGCCTGTCGGGCACGGTCGAATCGGGCAAGTCGGCGGCGCCTTATCTCGGCATCGGCTACGGCAACGTGTCCGGAGCCGGGGTCAACTTCTACTTCGACCTCGGCGTGATGTTGACCTGCAGAACAGCATCAACAATTTCAAGTACTACCCCGTCATCAACGTCGGGGTCACGATCGGTTTCTAGCCATGCCCGCGGCCGGTCGAACCGGGGCTGCGTGGTAGACTCGCGGCTACGCGCCCGTAGCTCAGTTGGATAGAGTACTTGGCTACGAACCAAGGGGTCGTGGGTTCGAATCCTGCCGGGCGCGCCAACTTTTAAGGGGCCGAGTCAGCTGACTCGGCCCTTTTTCTTTGGCCGTCGAAAGGGTGGGGGGCCGGTCCTGCGAAGTCGCGCCCGGCCCGTAAACCGCACAGGAACTCAGGCCAGCCGCGCCAGCGCGCGGGCCATGCGCTGGATGCGCCGGTCCTTCGTTTCCTTGCGGTTGAGCGTGAACTCCGGGTGCTCGATCGCGCAGGCGAGCAGCTCGAAGAACGCCTTGTCGAGTGCCTTGCGGCTGGCCGACAGCTGCTGCGCGATCGGTTCGCAGTCGTCGCCCGTCTCGATCATGCGCTGGATGCCGCGCAACTGGCCTTCGACGCGCTTGAGCCGCAGCACCAGCTCGTGCCGCGCAGTGGCAGCGCCTTCCTCGATGACTTGCATCCTGGTCTTAGGCGCGGACGGTTTTCGTGTGGTCAATTGGGCTCTCCGGCACGCCCATCCGCCGGAGCATCCAGCCCAGCGGACAGAAGTTGGTGAGCCCGTATTGGAACAGATTGGCGCCGACAAAGGCAGTGAAGGCGAGCCACCACTGCGACAGGAAGAGCGGGCTGCCCGGCACGCCGAGCAGCAGCGAGACCAGGATGAAGGTGCCGGCGAAGACGTGTACCCAGCGGTCGACGGTCATGGCGGATTCCTCAGGAGGTGGCGGGCGCAGGCAGGACGGCTGTCGCCACGGCGCCCGCGTGGCGGCGATGGTTGACCGCGTAGTAAAGCACCGGGATCAGCACCAGTGTCAGCGCGGTGGAAACGAAGATGCCGGCCAGCAGCGAGATCGCCAGGCCGTTGAAGATCGGATCGTCGAGGATGAAGAGCGCGCCGAGCATGGCGGCCACGGCGGTCAGCACGATCGGCTTGGCGCGCGTGGCGGCGGCATCGATCGTCGCCTGCTCCAGGTCGGCACCCTCGGCCAGCCGCTGGTGGATGAAGTCCACCAGCAGGATCGAGTTGCGCACGATGATGCCGGCCAGCGCGATCATGCCGATCATCGAGGTGGCGGTGAACTGCGCACCGAGCAGCGCGTGGCCCGGCAGCACGCCGATGATGGTGAGCGGGATCGGCGCCATGATCACCAGCGGCGTCAGGTACGAGCGGAACTGCGCGACCACCAGCAGGTAGATCAGCACCAGCCCCACCGCGTACGCGATGCCCATGTCGCGAAAGGTCTCGTAGGTGATCTGCCATTCGCCGTCCCACTTCAGGCCGAAGGACGCATAGCGGTCTTCCGGTGCCGCGATCCAGTGCTCGGTGAGCGGCAGCCCGCCCGGCGCCTCGATCCTTGCGATCGCCGGGCGCATCGCGAACATGCCGTACAGCGGCGAGTCGGTCTTGCCGGCGCCGCCGGCCACATCGCCGGTCACGTAGACCACCGGCTGCAGGTCCTTGCGGTGATAGACCCGCTCGCGCGGCAAGGTCGCCGGTCGCAGCAGTTCCGACAGGGCGACTTCGTAGGGCAGCCCGGTGGCGGCATCGCGCACGCTGTCGGCGCCACGCACCTTGAGCTTGAGCAATGCATCGATCG
Source organism: Burkholderiaceae bacterium (assembly GCA_025458735.1). The sequence continues at coordinate 2,452 of JALORV010000356.1, forward strand.
ACCCCCTGGCGGCGTCGTCCAGGCCGATGCGCACCGGCACCGCGTACTTGCTGGCGCCGTCGTGCAGCGGCGTGATGTCCTCGCTGGCCAGCGCGATACGCGCGATGCGCGCGATGTCCGACGCCGCAATGCCGTACTGCGCCGCCTTGGCGGTGTCGATGCGCAGCACGATGCGCTCGGCCGGGTCCAGCACCGTGTCGTCGACGGCCGTGATGTCGGCCGTGGTCTCGAACACCTGCCGTACCTGCTTGGCGAGCGCCATGGTTGCCTCGGCGTCGGGTCCGTACAGTTCGGCCACGATCGGCGACAGCACCGGCGGGCCGGGCGGCACCTCGACCACCTTGAGGTCGGCGCCGTGACGGCGCGCGATGGCCTCCAGCGCCGGGCGAACAGCCTGCGCCACCTCGTGGCTCTTGCGGCGGCGCTGGCTGCGGTCGACCAGGTTGACCTGCAGGTCGCCGACCTCGCCGCCAGTGCGCAGGTAATACTGGCGCACCAGCCCATTGAAGTTGATGGGTGCCGCCAGACCGGCGTAGGCCTGATAGTCGGTGACTTCCGGCAGTTTCGCGACTTCGGCGGCCAGTTCCCGCAGCACAGCCGCCGTGGCTTCGACCGGCGTGCCGGTGGGCAGGTCGACCACGACCTGGAACTCCGACTTGTTGTCGAACGGCAGCATCTTCAGCACGACCAGGTTCAGCGGCACCAGCAGC
>JALORV010000357.1 GCA_025458735.1 Burkholderiaceae bacterium
CGATGTCGGCGATGCGCTCGGCGTGCAGGTCGAGCATGCGGAACTCGATCGCCTTGTCGACCAGGTTGCTGACGCGGGTGATGAACAGCAGCTTGAAGGCGAGGAAGCCGAACAGCATGCCGACCGAGAAGCGGCCGTCCATCACCAGCGCCGCCGCCAGCCAGATCACCGCCACGTTCTCCAGGCCGAAGATCAGGCCGTTGGCGGCGCGGTGGACGATGGCCAGGTTCTGCACCTTGACGCCGGCGTTGGTGTGCTCGACGACCAGGTTCTGATAGGCGGTGCGGCGCTGCGTCTCGCGCAGGTTCAGCTTGATCGCCAGCATGCCGCGCAGCGTCTCGATGAAGTGCGTGTTCGACTTCGCCTCGTGCGCGATCTGCTCGTCCAACGCCCGCCGCTGCGGGCCATAGAAGATCCAGCGGACCAGTCCGTAAGCGAGTGCGGCGGCGACGACGATGGCGGTGAGCAGCCCGCTGTACCAGAACATCACCGCCAGGGTGAGCAGCACCATCACGCCGTCGATCAGCGTCTCGACGAAGGCCAGGGTCAGCGTGCGCTGGATCGCGTCGACGCTCCTGAAGCGCGAGAACACGTCGCCGATGTGCCGCTTCTCGAACCACGCCAGCGGCAGCCGCAGCAGCTGGCCGAACAGCGTGTCGAGCAGGCGCAGGTTCAAGTGGGTCGACAGGTACACGCCGAGCCAGGCGCGCACGGCGGTGGTCGCGACCTGCATCAGCACCAGCAGCGAGAAGGCGATGCCGAGCAGCGTCAGCAGGTCGCGGTCGCGGCCGACGATCACCCGGTCGATCACCAGCTGAACGAAGAACGGCGCGGCCACCGCGAAGACCTCGAGCGCCAGCGACAGCAGCAGCACCTGGGCGACGGCGCCGCCCATGCCGCCGGCGGCGGTGAGCAGCTGCCAGGCGGTGATGCGCTCGCGCTCGTCCTGCCGCACGAAGCCCTCGGCCGGCGTGAACTCCATCGCCACGCCGGTGTAGTGCCGCGAGGCCTCGGCCAGCGGCAGCACCCGCTTGCCGCGCGCCGGGTCGAGCACCGTGATCCTTCTGCCGTCGGCCTTGGTCAGCACGACGAAGTGGTTCATGTCCCAGTGCAGGATCGCCGGCAGGCGCAGCTTGGCCAGCGCCTCCAGCGGCGCCTGCACGCCGCGCGGCGCCAGCTTCATCGACTGGGCGATGGCGGCGATGTGCTGCAGCGTCACGCCCTTCATCGACGGCGCCAGCCGCATGCGCATGGCGGCGAGGTCGGTGCGGTGGCCGTGGTAGCTGGCCACCATCGCCACGCAGGCGATGCCGCACTCCGGCGCCTCGGACTGCAGGATCAGCGGGACGCGCCTACCGAACAAGGGGCCCGCCTCGCAGGGGGTGCCGCGGCGCGCCGTTCACTGCAGCCGCCCGCGCAGTTCGAGCACCGGCTCGAAGATCCACTCGAAGACCGTGCGCCGCTCCAGGAGGATGTCGGCGTTGACCAGCATGCCGGGCCGCAGCGGCACTTCCTGGCCGCCGGCGGTCACCGTCTGCCGCTCCAACTCGACGTCGATCCGGTAGACCGGCTCGCGCACCAGCATCGGGCCGACCTTCTCGCCCGGCGACCAGACGGTGCGGCTGACGTCGTGCACCGTGCCGCGGTACTGGCCGAAGCGCTGGAAGGGGAAGGCCTCGTAGCGCAGCACGACCGCGTTGCCGGGCTGCACGAAGCCGACGGCGCGGGTCGGCACCAGCAGCCGCGCTTCCAGCCCGCTGCCCTCGGGCAGCACGGTGGCCAGCGGCGCGTCGGCGGCCAGCGACTGGCCGCGCGCCACCGCGATGTTGGTGACGACGCCGGCGATCGGCGCCCGGATCACCGTCTCGCGCCGCGCCTCCTCCTGCACCAGGTTCTGCTGCAACTCGCCGCGCTCTCGCGTCAGCTGGTCGACCTGCTGGCGGGCGCGCAGGTCGACCGCCGGCAGCTCGCTCTGCGCGCTGCGCAGGTCGCGCTCGATGCCGGCGCGGCTGCGCCGAAGGGCCTCGAGCTTGACCTGCTGGTCGAGCTGCTCGTTGCGCTTGGCCGACAGCGCGGTGTCGGAGACGAAACCGTCCTTGACCAGCTGCTGCGTGCGCTGGAAGTCCTCGCGCGCCGAGGCCACGCGCGTGGTCTGCAGGCGGATCTCGGCGTCGGCCTGCGCCAGCTCCTTCCTCAGGTCGTCGACGCGCCGGGTCAACTGCTCCTTCTGCTGCTCGGCGAGAAGGCGCACGTTCTCCTTCTCGACCTCGAGGTTGGCGACCCGCTGCTTCAGCTCGCGCTGCATCAGGTCGGCCGAGGTGGCGCCCGATGCGGTGCCGCGTTCCAGCGACAGCCGGGCGATCGGCGCGCCGGCGGCGACCGGGTCGCCTTCGCGGACCATCAGATCGACCAGCGTGCCGGCCTCAGGGGCGAGGATCGGCGCCGCGCCGACGTCGAGCGCCAGGAAGCCCTCGACGCGCTCGCGCCGCGTGTACTCGCCCCAGAACATGAAGCCGACGATCAGCGCCGCGAACGACAGCGCCAGCAGCGTGAAAACCCAGGCCGGCACCGGCCGCGCGATCGACACCTCGCCCAGCAGCTTCTCGCGCTGGGCGTCGATCGCTTCCTGGCGGAA
>JALORV010000358.1 GCA_025458735.1 Burkholderiaceae bacterium
CCGCGAGGATCACCCGACTGGTGTCGGCCAGTGACAAGTGCCCCGGGACACTGAGCAGCCGCCACACCGTGGGCTCGCTGCCCTGCAGCCTGACGACGAGCCGGTAGACATAGCTCTGTGGCGGAGTGATGCGCGCGGTGATCTTCCGTGTGGTCTTGCGAGGGGCCATGCCCGCAGCGTAGCAGCAACCTCACGCGCTGACAGCCGCCGCCCGCCAGGCCAGCCGTTGACGCCCGCCATACCCGAGGCCAGACTGCGACGCGGCACCCCCACTGCGGGACAAGACCGCCATGTCCACCCACTGCATCGCCTTCTGGAACGTCGAGAACCTGCTGGATGTCGAGGACGCGCCGCTTGACCGCCGGTCGGACAAGTTGCGCCGCGCGCTCAAGGTCGGGACCGGTTCCAGCGAGGTCAAGGGCTGGAACCAGGCGGCGCTGGACCGCAAGATCTCGCGCCTGGCGCTGGTCGTCACCCAGGACCAGCGCGGCATCGACGTGGCCTTCCTTTACGACCCGGCCGTCTTCCAGGTGGAGGCTGGTGGCGTGTTCTCGCACTACATCGTCAAGCGCACCGCCACCCGCGACCTGCTACAGGTGAACTTCCTGGACACCCGGGGCCGGCGGCTGGTGTGCATCGGCAACCACTGGCCGTCGCGGCTGGGCGGGCGCTTCGAGAGCGAGCCGTTCCGGATCATCGCGGCCGAGACGCTGGCCTACTTCCACGAGCGCATCGCCGAGATCCACGGCCAGGACGTCGCCGTGCTGGCCATGGGCGACTTCAACGACGAGCCCTGGGATCGGTCACTGGCCGAGCACGCACGCTCGCACCGCACCCGCGCCAAGGTCACCCGAGCCACCAGCGCGGCGCTGCTGAACCTGATGTGGCCCACGGGCGGGGCGCTCAAGGGCACCCACTTCCACGACAACCAGCCCGGGGTGCTTGACCAGTTCCTCGTCTCCAAGGGCCTGCTCACCGGCAAGTCGGGGTTCACAGTGCAGACCGAGGCCACGGCGGTGTTGGACCTGCCAGTCATGGTCACGGGTGGCGTGTACCCGCAGCCGCGACCACTACCCGATCGTGACGATGGTGCTCAGGAGCTGAGGTCGGCGCCCGCGCGGCTGAACCCTGCGATGCCGCCAACGGTTGGGCCCGTCCTTGGCCCACTCCACCTCAGTGAACCGATGCGCTGAGTCAGCTGGCGAGCTCTGGTTCGCAGCGTCATGTGCATATGCGCATGACGCCGCATACACAGACCTCGACTATGAATATTCCTGATCAGCAAGATGATTCAGCCCGCCCAGGAGGTGGCTCACTCTATGAGCCACTTGGCTGCGACGATGAGGGCGTCCGAACAGGAGGTCGTTCATGGCGCAGAACCGAGTCCAGTACCAGCACGGGTTGCCGATGCTGGAGTTCTTTGACCTCTACGGGTCGCAGCGGCAGTGTGAGGAGCTGGTTCGAGCCTGGCGCTGGCCCGACGGGTTCGTCTGCCCGCGCTGCCAGGGCATATGGCACAGCGAGTTTCGGCGCCGGGACAGGCTGTACTTCCAGTGCAGCGGCTGCCGCTACCAGTGCAGCCTGGTCGCCGGCACCGTCTTCGAGTCGAGCAAGGTGGCGCTGCCGAGCTGGTTCCTGGCGACGCCTCTGATGACGCAGGCCAAGAACAACGTCTCGGCGCTCGAACTCAAGCGTCACCTTGGCGTGTCGTACCCGACGGTCTGGCTGCTCAAGCACAAGATCATGCAGGTGATGACGCTTCGCGAAGCCGATCGCCAGCTCACCGGCCGCGTCGAGATCGACGACTCCTACCTCGGTGGCGAAGTCCAGGGCGGCAAGGCCGGGCGCGGCTCGCCCAACAAGGTTCCCTTCGTGGCTGCCGTGCAGACCACCGAGTCCGGCCAGGCGATCTTCATGTGTCTGTCGCAGCGGCCCTTCACCAAGGAGTCGATTCAGGCGTTCGCCCAGAAGTCGCTGGCCGCGCCCGCCACGCTGGTCTCCGATGGCCTGGGCTGCTTCACCGCCGTGCGCGGCACCGGCATCCTGCACGAGCCTCACATCACCGGCGGCGGCGCGGCCAGCGCCAAGCATCCCGCCTTCGCGGCCGTGAACACGGCGCTGGGCAACCTCAAGACCTCGCTGGCCGGCACGCACCACGCCTTCGGCTTCAGCAAGTACGCGCATCGCTACCTCGGCCAGGTGCAGTACCTCTTCAACCGTCGCTTCGATCTGCGGACGATCCTCCAACGGCTTGCACGGGCTGCTTCTCAGGCGAGCCCTTGCCCTATGCGGGCCATGCGTGCGGCTGAGACATCTTGATGACCAGGTGAGTATTTCGATGGCCGAATCCCTCGTTGACCCAGGTCGAGTACTACGCATAGCTTGGCGCCAACCGCGCGCGTTGCGTGTTGGACATGGAGACGGAACACGCTGCATCAGCTTCGCTCGTACGTCTTGTCCATGAGGCGGCCGCGGCCGTGCCTCGGATCAGTAGGTGCATCGCGCCCATGACCGCAACTACGCGCGTCCGTCGCGAGGGGCGGAAACTATGCTGAGCAAAGGTTTCGATGTCGCGCTGGTCTCCCTCCTGCAGCGAGTCGATCAGTTCTCGACCTTCGCAAAGTTGCGGTCTCGACATAGGCAGCGTGAGCGGTCCGTCGCGGCGGCGCCCTGAACTCACGGTCTCGGCCGCATGCCGGTCGCAGCAGCGCGGGTTCGTCCGTCGCGTGAAGGGCCGGTATGCGATGGGCTACTGACGCACGGTGATACGGCGGGTGCCGCCTGGCGCTGGTCGTCAGGCGAAGGGTTGCTCCCGCTGGCAGCGAAGGGGCCTACGACCCGGTGCCGACATCGAGATTCGCAGCTTCAATGGCACGAAGCCGTCTTCGACGGCTTCGCGTTGGCCAAGAACTATCGAGGACAGCCCATGACCTGGACCAGCAAGTCACTCCCAAAGCTCAAGTAGGCCCTCCCGCCGTCGTCAAGACGGATTCACCGGACGCTTGCCACGCAAGCCCGTCGATCGACTACGAACCGGCCCTTCGTGACTGCCTCGGCCTTGACGAGAAGCTCAATGGCCGTCGCGCCGGCGCCCCTTACCGCGCTCCGCGGTCAGCGCCTCCATCGCGGCCCACAGGCGGCGCCTCTCCTCGGGCGTGGGATTCGTGCCTGGCAGGACGTTTGTCAGGTGTGGCTCGCGATCGAGCCAGAAGCCACCCGTGACCTCGTCCGCATCGGGTGACGCGGCGAGCCAGGTGATGGTGTCCGCGCCTTCGTCCGCGTTGCGCAGAAGCGGCTTGGTCACCGAGTGGAAGGCCCGCAGCGAGGTCGCGACGCCGGGCGTGTCGGCCCAGCCAGGGTGCATGGCGTTGACGACGACGCCATAAGGCGCGAGTCCCTCGGCCCACATCTCGGTCAGCGTGACGAGTGCCCGCTTGGCGCGCGCGTAGGCCACGCTGCCCTTGTACGTCCCGTTCTCGTACTGCAGGTCATCGAGCGCGAGGCCCGATGTGTACATGCCGCCCGACGAGACGTTGATGATCCTT
>JALORV010000359.1 GCA_025458735.1 Burkholderiaceae bacterium
GCTGCAGGAACGGCTGGTCGAGACGCTCGTCCGCCAGCGAAAAAGGCACATTCATGCGCGAGCGGTCACGCGGCTCGATGCGGTTGGAATAGAAGCCCGACGCATCGATCGCCTTGTACAGCCGCGCAGCCTTCTCGGCATTGACGCGCTCGATGGCGGCCACGCCGCCCTGCTCCTGCAGCCACTTCAGCACCAGGTTGGCGATGTAGATCGAGTACGTCGGCGGGGTGTTGTAGCCGGAGTGCGCATCGGCGTGCACCTTGTAGTCGAGCATCGTCGGCCAGCGTGGCGAGCAATGGCCGATCAGGTCCTCGCGCACGATGACGACCGTCAGTCCGGCCGGCCCGAAATTCTTCTGCGCCCCCGAGTAGATCAGGCCGAAACGCGAGACATCGACCGGCCGCGACAGGAAGTGCGAGGACATGTCGGCCACCAGGGGCACGCTGCCGGTGTCCGGCACGTAGCCGAACTCCAGCCCGTTGATCGTCTCGTTCGAGCAGTAGTGCACGTAGGCAGCGGCGGGATCGAGGCGCAGCTCGGACTGCTGCGGCAGGCTGCGGTGACCGCCGGCGGCGTTGTCGGCGACGATATTGACGTTGCAGTAGCGGCGCGCCTCGGCGGCGGCCTTCTCCGCCCAGATCCCGCTCAGGATGTAGTCGGCATGAAACTTCAGCACCCGGTAATGCGCCGGAATGCGGAGCAGATCGCGCAGCAGGGCCTCGGTCTCGGCCATGATCGCGACGAATTCGTCGCTGCGGTGGCTGGTCTCCATGATGGAGTAGCCGTGCCCGTGCCAGTCAAGGAACTCGCGCTGGGCCGCCTGCAGCACCGGCTCCGGCAGCATGGCCGGCCCGGAAGAGAAGTTGTAGACGCGCGCCAAGGGGTTTCCGATCACTCCTCGGCGGGCCCGCCGGCGTCGGCAGCGCCTGCCTCGGGCGCCGCCGCGGCGCCGCTGTCATGGCCGTTGCCGTTGCCGTTCACCACGTCGCTGTCGCGCTCCACCACGCGCTGCAGGCCGGTGAGCGTGGTGCCGTCGTCGAGCGCGATCAGCGTGACGCCCTGGGTGGCGCGGCCCATCTCGCGGATCTCGGCCACGCGGGTGCGGATCAGCACGCCGCCGGTGGTTATCAGCATCACCTCGTCGTCGCTGCGCACCAGTGTTGCCGCCACCACCTTGCCGTTGCGCTCGCTGGTGGCGATGGCGATCATGCCCTTGGTGCCGCGTCCGTGCCGCGTGTACTCGACGATCGGCGTGCGCTTGCCGTAACCGTTCTCGGTGGCCGTCAGCACGCTCTGCGCCTCGTCCTCGGCCACCAGCATCGCGATGACCTGCTGGCGGTCGTCGAGCTGCATGCCGCGTACGCCGCGCGCGGTGCGGCCCATCGGCCGCACGTCGTTCTCGTCGAAGCGCACGGCCTTGCCGGCATCGGAGAACAGCATCACGTCGTGCTGGCCGTCGGTGATCGCCGCGCCGATCAGGTAGTCGCCCGGATCGAGGTCGACGGCGATGATCCCTGCCTTGCGCGGATTCGAGAATTCCGTCAGTGCGGTCTTCTTCACCGTGCCCATGGCAGTGGCCATGAACACATAGTGCTGCTCGTCGTACTCGGAAATCGGCAGCACCACCGTGATCTTCTCGTCCTCCGCCAGCGGGAACATGTTGACGATCGGCTTGCCGCGCGCGGTGCGGGCGCCCTGCGGCACCTCCCACACCTTGAGCCAGTACAGCCGACCGCGGTTGGAAAAGCACAGGATCGTGTCGTGCGTGTTGGCGATGAACAGCTGGTCGATCCAGTCGTCCTCGCGCATGGCGGCCGCCTGCTTGCCGCGGCCGCCGCGTTTCTGCGCACGGTAGTCCGCCAGCGGCTGGCTCTTGATGTAGCCGGTGTGCGAGAGCGTGACGACCATGTCCTCGCGCGCGATCAGGTCCTCGGTCATCAGGTCCTGCGCGCTGCGCACGATCTCGGAGCGGCGCGAATCGCCGAACTCGCTCTTCATCGCCAGCAACTCGTCGGCGATGATGCCGGTGATGCGGGCAGGCGTGGCCAGGATGTCGAGCAGGTCCGCAATGGCGTCCATCACCTCGCGGTACTCGCTGACGATCTTGTCCTGCTCCAGTCCGGTCAGCCGCTGCAGCCGCATCTGCAGGATCTGCTCGGCCTGCTCGTCGGACAGCAGGTACAGGCCATTGTGCGCGCCTTCGGACTGCAGGCCATAGCGCGCATCGAGGCCGTCGGGCCGGAACGCGCTCATGTCGGCGCCGGAGCGGGTCAGCATCTCGCGCACCAGCGACGAGTCCCAGGCGCGTGCCATCAGCCCGGCCTTGGCCACCGGCGGCGTCGGTGCCGCCTTGATGATCGCGATGAATTCGTCGATGTTGGCGAGCGCCACGGCGAGGCCCTCGAGCGCTTCAGGTTCAGCAGCCGCGGCTGGCCGTCGACCAGCGCAACCATGTTGACGCCGAAGGTGTCCTGCAGCTGCGTCTGCTTGTACAGGTTGTTGAGCACCACCTCCGGCACTTCGCCGCGCTTGAGCTCGAACACGACGCGCATGCCGGACTTGTCCGACTCGTCGCGGATGTCGGAGATGCCCTCGAGGCGCTTCTCGTTGACCATCTCGGCGATGCGCTCGAGCAGCACGCGCTTGTTCACCTGGTAGGGCAGCTCGTCGACGATGATGGCCTGCCGCGAGCCCCGGTCGATGTCCTCGAAATGCGTCTTCGCCCGCATCACCACGCGACCGCGGCCGGTGCGGTAACCCTCGCGCACGCCCTCCAGCCCGTAGATGATCCCGGCGGTGGGGAAATCCGGCGCCGGAATCAGTTCGATCAGCTCGTCGACCGTGGTCTCGGGCCGGCGCAGCAGCGCCAGGCAGCCGTCCACCACTTCCGACAGGTTGTGCGGCGGCACGTTGGTCGCCATGCCGACCGCGATGCCGGCCGAGCCGTTGATCAGCAGGTTCGGGATCTTCGACGGCAGCACCGACGGCTCGCGCTCCTTGCCGTCGTAGTTCGGCACGAAGTTGACCGTCTCCTTGTCGATGTCCGCCAGCAGTTCTGCGGCGATCCGGTCGAGCCGGCACTCCGTGTAACGCATCGCCGCGGCGTTGTCGCCGTCGATGGAGCCGAAGTTGCCCTGGCCATCGACCAGCACGTAGCGCAGCGAGAAGTCCTGCGCCATGCGTACCAGCGTGTCGTAAATGGCGTTGTCGCCGTGCGGGTGGTACTTGCCCATCACTTCGCCGACGACCCGCGCGCACTTCACGTAGGAGCGGTTCCAGTGGTTGCCGGCTTCGTGCATCGCATAGAGCACACGGCGATGCACCGGCTTGAGGCCGTCGCGCACGTCGGGCAGCGCGCGCCCGACGATCACGCTCATCGCGTAGTCGAGATATGAGCGCCGCATCTCCTCTTCGAGCGAGATCGGCAGGGTTTCCTTGGCGAACGGTTCCATCGGGAGGGGCTTCGTGTGGCGCACGCGCCGGCGTCAGCGACTCGCGGCATGCAGTCAGCAGCATCGAACCACGGCTGCGCCGCGGCACCTCGCCCTGACCTTGACCCGGTCGCTTGCGCCGAGCGGTGTTTCGCTCAGCAATGCAATCCAAAAGTCTACCAGTGGCGCCCTTCGAATCCGGGGGCGCCGCGGTGCGGCTCCAGGGGCCGGGCGACGCGCTCGCCAACGGGCCGCGGTTGTGTTCTGATCCGCGGCCTCGCCGATCTGAAAGCCCGTCCGGAACAACCGCCGGCAAGCCAACATGGAAACCGTCGATCTGCTGATCGAGGCGCGCTGGGTCGTTCCGGTCGTGCCGCGAGGCGCCGTGTTCGAGCACGGCGCCGTGGCCGTCCGGGGCGGACGCATCGTCGGGGTCGTTTCGCAGGAAGCGGCCAGGCAGCGCTTTGCCGCCACCGAGCGGGTCGAGCTGCCGACGCATGTGCTGACCCCGGGCCTGGTCAACCTGCACACGCACGCGGCGATGACGCTGCTGCGCGGCATCGGCGCCGACCTGCCGCTGATGCAGTGGCTGCAGCAGCGCATCTGGCCGCTGGAAGCCGCGCTGGTGTCGCCGGAGTTCGTCCACGATGGTTCGCGCGTGGCCGGCATCGAGATGCTGCGGGCCGGGACGACCTGCTGCTCCGACATGTACTTCTTCCCCGATGCGGCGGTGCGGGGCCTGCGCGGCGTCGGCATGCGGGTGGTGGCCGGCATCATCGCGATCGAGTTTCCCTCGGCCTATGCCGCCGATGCCGATGACTACCTGCGCAAGGGCCTCGCGACCCGCGATGCCTGCCGCGATGATCCGGCAGTGAGCTTCACGCTGGCCCCGCACGCGCCCTACACGGTCGACGATGCCACCCTCGCCAAGATCGCGGTGCTGGCCGAGGAGCTCGACCTGCCAGTGCACATCCACCTGCACGAGACCGTGGCCGAGATCGAGGAGTCGGTCCGGCGTCATGGCGAGCGGCCGCTCGCCCGGCTCGAGCGACTGCAGCTGGTGACCGAGCGCCTGATCGCGGTACACGCAGTTCACCTGGAGCCGGCCGAAATCGCCCTGCTGGCCCGCCGGGGCGCGGCGGTCGCCCATTGCCCGGCGTCCAACCTGAAGCTCGGCAGCGGTATCGCCCCGGTCGCCGAACTGCTCGCCGCCGGCGTCGGCCTCGGCATCGGCACCGACGGTGCCGCCAGCAACGACCGGCTCGACGTGCTGGCCGAGACCCGGCTGGCCTCGCTGCTGGCCAAGGGCGCCGCCCACGACGCCCGCATCCTGCCGGCGCCGCTGGCGCTGGAGGCCGCCACCCTGGGCGGCGCCCGTGCGCTGGGTCTGGAGCGCCGCATCGGGTCCATCGAGCC
>JALORV010000360.1 GCA_025458735.1 Burkholderiaceae bacterium
CTGGGGCGGCTGGTGGTTCTGGGACCCGGTGGAGAACGCCTCGTTCATGCCCTGGCTGGTCGGCACCGCCTTGATCCACTCGCTGGCGGTCACCGAGAAACGCGGCACCTTCAAGGCCTGGACGGTGCTGCTGGCGATCTTCGCCTTCTCGCTGTCGCTGCTCGGCACCTTCCTGGTCCGCTCCGGCGTGCTGACCTCGGTGCACGCCTTCGCCACCGACCCGGCGCGCGGCGTGTTCATCCTCGCCTTCCTGGTGGTGGTGATCGGCGCGTCGCTGGCGCTGTTCGCCTGGCGCGCGCCGCGGGTCGGCCTCGGCGGCTCCTTCGACACCGTCTCGCGCGAGTCGCTGCTGCTCGGCAACAACGTGCTGCTGGCGGCGGCCTGCGGCACGGTGCTGCTCGGCACGCTGTATCCGCTGTTCCTCGACGCGCTCGGCCTGGGCAAGATCTCCGTCGGCCCGCCGTACTTCGACCGCGTGTTCGTGCCGGTGATGGCGCCGCTGGTGTTCCTGATGGGTGTGGGCCCGATCGCCCGCTGGAAGAAGGCCGAGCTGCCCGACCTGTGGGCGCGCCTGAAGTGGGCGCTGATGATCTCGCTGGTGCTCGGGCTGACGCTTCCTTTCGTCGGCAACATCGAGGACGGCATCCCCTGGTCGCCGATGGCGGCGTTCGGCTACTGGATGGCGGCCTGGATCGTCGTCACCTCGGTCGGGCAGATCCGCACGCAGATCCGCAACCAGTCCGGCGGCGTGCTGGCGCGGCTGGCGGCGCAGCCGCGCGGCTGGTGGGGCATGACGCTCGCCCATCTGGGCGTGGCGGTGTTCATCGTCGGCGTCACCTCGGTGCGCAGCTTCGAGGTCGAGCGCGACGTGCAGATGGCGCCGGGCGACACCGTCTCCGTGCACGGCTACACCTTCCGCTTCGACGGTGTCGGCGAGCGCCGCGGCCCGAACTTCAACGCCGCCCGCGGCACGGTGACCCTGCTGAAGAACGGCAAGGAGATCGACGTGCTGCACCCGGAGAAGCGCATCTACTTCGCCCAGTCGCAGATGCCGATGACCGAGGCCTCGATCCGCACCGGCATCACCGGCGATGTCTACGTCTCGCTCGGCGAACCGGTGGAGCCGGCCGGCAGCTGGACCGTGCGCGTGTACTACAAGCCGTTCGTCACCTGGATCTGGGGCGGCTGCACGCTGATGGCGCTCGGCGGCTTCCTGGCCGCCTCCGACCGCCGCTACCGCACGCTGGCGCGGCGCGAGCAGGAGGCTGCCGTCGGCCGGCGGCAGCCGGCGGCGGCATGACGGGCAGCGCCGGCTGAGGGATGCCGATGAAGCGCGTCGTCTTCTTCCTGGTGCCGCTGCTCGCCTTCCTGGTGCTGGCGGCGTTCCTGCTGCGCGGCCTGTGGCTGAACCCGCGCGAGGTGCCCTCGCCGCTGATCGGCAAGCCGGCGCCGGTGTTCGAGAAGGCCAAGCTCGCCCGGCCGAACGAGATGTTCTCCAGCAAGGACATGGCCGGGCAGGTGTGGATCCTCAACGTCTGGGCTTCGTGGTGCACGCCGTGCCGGGTCGAGCATCCGCTGTTCAACGAACTGGCGGCGAAGAACATCGTGCCGATCATCGGCATGAACTACAAGGACACCCCCGAGGCGGGCCGCAAGTGGCTGGCCGAGCTGGGCGACCCGTACACGACGACCTTCATCGACTACGACGGCAGGCTCGGCATCGACTTCGGCGTGTACGGCGTGCCGGAGACCTTCGTGATCGACCGGCAGGGGATCATCCGCTACAAGCACATCGGGCCGGTGACGGCCGAGGCGATGGCGAAGAAGATCATCCCGCTGGTGCAGGAGCTGCAGAAGTCATGAGAAGCATGCTGATCGCCTGCGCCTTGGCGCTGGCCGTGGCTGCGGCGCCGGTGGCGGCCAGCGAGGCGTTGCCGACGCTGAACGACCCGGTGGCCGCCAAGCGCGAGGTCGAGCTGGCCAAGCAGCTGCGCTGCCTGGTCTGCCAGAACGAGACCATCGCCGACTCGCGCGCCGGCCTGGCCGTGGACCTGCGCAACAAGCTGCGCGAGCAGATGGCCGCCGGCAAGAGCGACGAGGAGATCATCGCCTTCATGACCGAGCGCTACGGCGACTTCGTGCTGTACCGGCCGCCGCTGAAGGCGACCACGGTGCTGCTGTGGGTCGGCCCGTTCCTGCTGCTGGCGGTGGGGCTGCTGATCGGCTGGCGAGCCGTGCGCGCGCGCGCGAAGGCGGCGCGGCCCGAGCCGCTGTCGGCCACCGACCGCGAGCGCGCCGAGCGCCTGCTGGCGGGCGAGGGAGACGGGCGATGACCGCGTTCATCGTCGCCGCGGTGGTCATGCTGGCCATCGGGCTGGCCTGGATCCTGCCGCCGCTGCTGCGCGGCGGGGCGCGCGCGAAGGTCGACCGCACGGCGGTCAACCTCGGCATCCTCAAGGACCAGCTGGCCGAGCTGGAGGCCGAACACGCGCGCGGCGCGATCGGGGACGAGCAGTACGCCGCCACCCGGGCCGACCTGCAGCAGCGGGTGCTCGACGAGACGCAGGCCGAGCCGGCGGCGGCCGAGGCGCCGCGGGCGAGCCAGCTGGGCAAGCTGACGGCGGCGGT
>JALORV010000016.1 GCA_025458735.1 Burkholderiaceae bacterium
GCGCGCCGGTAGAATCGCGTCGATGCAAGTCGCGCTCTTCGATCTCGACCACACCCTGCTGCCCATCGACAGCGCCGACACCTGGTCGCATCACGTCGTGCGGCGCGGCGGCCTCGACGCCGCCGTCGTCGGCGAGCGCATCCGCCGCTTTGCCGACGAGTATCGCGCCGGCACCTTCGATGTCGATGCCTACGTTGCCTTCCAGATGGAACTGCTGGCTGCCTTTCCGCGCAGCAGGCTCGATGCGTGGCATGAGGAATTCATGCGGCAGCACGTGATGCCCGCCCTGCGCCCGCCGGCCCAGGCGCTGGTGGCTGCCCACCGCGAGCGCGGCGACGAACTGGCGCTGGTCACCGGCACCAACGCCTACGTGGTGACACCGATCGCGCGGGCCTTCGGTATCGCCCACGTGCTGGCGGTGGAACCGGAGCAGAGGGAAGGCGAATTCACCGGCGGCGTGATCGGTACCCACACCTACCAGCACGGCAAGGTGCGCAAGGTCGAGCAGTGGCTGGCCGGGCGCGGACGCAGCCTGGACGACACCATCACCACCTTCTACAGCGACTCGATCAACGATTTGCCCCTGCTCGAACGCGTGACCCATCCGGTGGTCACCAACGGTGACGCCCGCCTGCTGGCCGTCGCCCGCGAGCGCGGCTGGCCGACGCTGCAGCTGTTCGAGCCGGCCCATGCCTGAGCGGCAGGCGACCCAGCCATGATCAAGCGCGTCATCGAGCGCGTCTCGACGCTGTTCGGTCGCCGCCCGCGCAAGCCGCGCGAGCCGCGGCGCGTGCCGGCCGCCGAGCACGGCATCGACGAGCAGTTGATCGCGCGCTCGGCACTGCGCGTCTGCGACACGTTGCAGAAGGCCGGCCACCGCGCCTACCTGGTCGGCGGTGCCGTGCGCGACCTGCTGCTCGGCGTCGCGCCCAAGGACTTCGACGTGGCCACCGACGCCACGCCCGAGCAGGTGAAGTCGCACTTCCGGCGCGCGATCATCATCGGCCGCCGCTTCCGGCTGGTGCACGTGATGTTCGGTCCCGAGACCATCGAGGTCTCCACTTTCCGCGCACTCGACAATCCCGACCGCCAGACCGACGAGCACGGGCGCGTGCTGGCCGACAACCTGTTCGGCGAGCAGGTCGAGGACGCGGCCCGGCGCGACTTCACGGTCAACGCGCTCTACTACGACCCGGTGACGCGCGAAGTGATCGATTATCACGACGGCGTGAAGGACCTCAAGCGCCGGCGCCTGCGCATGATCGGCGAGCCCGAGGCGCGCTATCGCGAGGACCCGGTGCGCATGCTGCGCGCGGTGCGCTTCGCCGCCAAGCTCGGCTTCGAGATCGACGAGGCCACGCGCGAACCGATTCCGCGGCTGGCCCGCCTGATCGAGAACGTGCCGTCGGCGCGCCTGTTCGACGAGATGCTCAAGCTGCTGTCGAGCGGCCACTCGGTGGCCTGCATAACGCGGCTGCGCATGGAAGGCCTGCATCACGGGCTGCTGCCGCTGCTCGACGTGATTCTCGAGCAGCCGGCCGGCGAGCGCTTCGTGCTGCAGGCGCTGGCCCGCACCGACGAGCGCGTCCGGGCCGGCAAGTCGATCTCACCGGGCTTCCTGTTCGCCACGCTGCTGTGGCATGACGTGCTGGTCCGCTGGAACGCGCGCCAGGCCAGCGGCGAACACCGCATCCCGGCGCTCAACAGCGCCATCGACGAGGCCCTCGATGCGCAGACCGAGAAGCTCTCGATCCAGCGCCGCTTCGTCTCGGACATGCGCGAGATCTGGGGCCTGCAGCCGCGCTTCGAGCGCCGCACGGGCCGCACGGCCTTTCGCCTGGTCGAGCACCTGCGCTTTCGCGCCGGTTATGATTTCCTGCTGCTGCGTGCGGCGGCCGACGAAGTGCCGGCGGAGCTGGCCGACTGGTGGACGCGCTTCTGGCACGCGGGCGAGGCCGAGCGCGAGCGCCTGGTCGAGGAAGCGGCACAGGCGGGCGTGGCGGAGGGCGCGCCACGCAAGCGCCGGCGGCGCGGACGCGGCCGGGGCGGCGCAGCCGCTGTCGCTGGCGACGAGACCCGCCCGGCCTGAGCCGGCCTGAACCGAGAATGTTCCGCGACCCACAGCAACCGCGAAGACTGCCTTGAAACGCACCGCATACATCGGACTGGGATCGAATCAGGGCGAGGTCGTCGAGGCGCTCAATTCGGCCATCGAGTCGCTGCGCTCGATCGAGCAGACCGAGCTGGTGGCCGTGTCACCGTTTTACCGCTCGGCGCCGATCGATGCGCCAGGCCCGGAGTACCTCAACGCGGTCGTCAAGGTGCAGACCGCGCTCGAGCCCTATGCCCTGCTGCTGCACCTGCTCGACATCGAGCTGATGCTCGGCCGCAAGCGCCGCGGACTCAAGAAAAATGCGCCGCGCAATGTCGATCTGGACCTGCTGCTGGTCGGCGACATGATCCTGCAGAGCACGCCGCTGACGCTGCCGCACCCGCGTCTGCACCTGCGGGCGTTCGTGCTGCGGCCGCTGCTCGACCTGGCACCGGAGATCCGCATCCCGGGCCAGGGACCCGCCACCGCCTTTCTCGAGTCGGTCGAAGACCAGAAGATCGAGCCGGTCGAGGCGCCGGCGGCGCCCTAGTCCCGGCCCGGCGGATCGACTCCGATGTCGGGCGTGCCGGTCATCGCGCAGACCACGATCCTGCTGATCGGGTCGAACATCTTCATGACCTTCGCCTGGTATGCGCACCTGCGCGACCTCAACGATCGCCCATGGTGGATCGCAGCGTTCCTGAGCTGGGGCGTGGCGCTGTTCGAGTACCTGCTGCAAGTGCCGGCCAACCGCATCGGCTACACCACCTACTCGCTGGCGCAGCTGAAGATCCTGCAGGAAGTCATCACGCTGTCGGTGTTCGTGCCCTTCGCGGTGTTCTACATGAAGGAGGCACCGCGGCTGGACTACGTGTGGGCCGGGCTGTGCCTGGTCGGCGCCGTGTACTTCATCTTCCGCGGCCAGGCCTGAGGCGGCTGCGATGGTCGCCGGACGCTACCGCTACGTGACGGTCGAAGGACCGATCGGCGCCGGCAAGACTTCGCTGACGCGACGGCTGGCGCAGCGCTTCGGCGCCCACGCGCTGCTCGAGCGCCCGGAGGCCAATCCGTTCCTGGAACGCTTCTACGGCGATCGCGCCCGCTACGCCCTGCCAACCCAGCTGTTCTTCCTGTTCCAGCGCGTGCAGCAGCTCGCCGAAGTGCGGCAGCTCGATCTGTTCCAGTCGCTGCTGTTTGCCGACTTCCTGCTCGACAAGGATCCGCTGTTTGCGCGGCTGACCCTGGCCGATGACGAGCTGAAGCTGTACGAGCAGATCCTCGCGCAGCTGCGGCCGCAGACCACGGCGCCCGATCTGGTCATCTATCTGCAGGCGCCACCGGAGACGCTGGTCGAGCGGGTGGCACGGCGTGGCAACCCTGCCGAGGCCCGCATCGGCCGTGATTACCTGGCCGCGCTGGCAGACAGCTACGCGCGCTTCTTTCACCAGTACGACGAGGCGCCGGTGCTGATCGTCAACACCGAGCACCTGAATCCGGTCGACGTCGACGCCGACTTCGAACTGCTGCTCGACCGCATCGGCCGCCTGCGCGGGCGGCGCGAATACTTCAACCTTGCGGCATGATCGCGCCCGACGCAATGGGAGAGATCCGATGAGCACCCACCCGCAGCCCCCCGCCGCCGCCACGCGCAAGCCAGTCACGTTGCCGCGGCTGCGCGAGATGCGCGCCGCCGGCGAGCCGATCACGATGCTGACCTGCTACGACGCCAGCTTCGCGCGGCTGCTCGACGCGCAGGGCGTCGACTGCCTGCTGATCGGCGACTCGCTCGGCATGGTGATCCAGGGGCTCGACTCGACCCTGCCGGTCACGCTCGACGAAGTGGCGTATCACACGCGCTGCGTGGCGCGCGGGCTGGGCGCCGCCTGGCTGATCGCCGACATGCCCTTCGGCAGCTACCAGGCCGGGCCGCAGGCTGCCCTCGACAGCGCGGTCAAGCTGATGCAGGCCGGCGCCAAGATGGTCAAGCTCGAAGGCGGCGCGTGGCTGGCGCCGACCATCGCCTTCCTGGTCGAACGCGGGATTCCGGTCTGCGCCCACCTCGGGCTGACGCCGCAGTCGGTGCATGCGCTGGGCGGCTATCGCATCCAGGGCCGCAGCGACAGCGATGCGGAGCGCCTGCTGGCCGACGCGCGCGCGCTCGACGAGGCCGGAGCGGCACTGATCGTGCTCGAACTGATTCCCGCTGCACTGGCAGCGCGCGTCACGCAGGCGGTCACGATGGCCACCATCGGCATCGGTGCCGGCCGGGACGTCTCCGGGCAGGTGCTGGTGCTGCACGACATGCTCGACGTCTACCCCGGCAAGAAGCCGCGCTTCGTGCGCAACTTCATGCAGGGCCAGCCCGACATCGGCGCCGCTGTCGCTGCCTATGTCGCCGCGGTGAAGGACCGCAGCTTCCCCGGCCCCGAGCACGGCTACTGACGCCGTCCCGCCGCAGCGTATCGGCGGACCGGGGCTGACACTACAATCCGCCGCCTTGCCCCTGCCCCGCGGCCTGGCAGCCGCGCGACCATCGACGGATTCCGCCCGATGAAAGTCGTCCACACCATCGAAGCCCTGCGCGATCAGCTGCGCGGCCAGAACCGCATCGCCTTCGTGCCGACCATGGGCAACCTGCACGCGGCCCATCTTTCGCTGATGACGATGGCGCACCAGCACGGCGATCCGGTGGTGGCGTCGATCTTCGTCAACCGCCTGCAGTTCGGGCCCAACGAGGACTTTGACAAGTACCCACGTACGCTGCAGGACGACATCGACAAGCTGCAGCAGCAGAACCGCGTCTACGTGCTGTTCGCGCCCAACGAGCAGGAGATGTACCCGGAGCCGCAGAACTACCGCGTGCAGCCGCCGCACGACCTCGGCGACATCCTCGAGGGCGAGTTCCGCCCCGGCTTCTTCGTCGGCGTCAGCACGGTGGTGCTTAAGCTCTTCTCCTGCGTGCAGCCGCGCGTGGCGGTGTTCGGCAAGAAGGACTACCAGCAGCTGATGATCGTGCGCAACATGTGCCGCCAGTTCTCGCTGCCGACCGAAATCGTGCCGCACGAAACCGTGCGCGATGCCGACGGGCTCGCCATGTCCTCGCGCAACCGGTTCCTGAACGAGGCCGAGCGGCGGGAGGCGCCGCGGCTGTACGCGACGCTCAACGCCGTGCGCGACCGCCTGCGTGGCGGCGAGCGCGACGTCGGCCGGATCGAGCACGAAGCCGTGCGCGAGCTGGCCGCCAGCGGCTGGAAGGTCGACTACGTTGCAGTCCGGCGCCAGCGCGACCTGAAGCCACCGCAGGCCGAGGAGATTGCTGCCGGCGAACCACTGGTCGTGCTGGCCGCTGCGCGCCTGGGCACGACGCGGCTCATCGACAACCTCGAGGTCTGATGTCGATGCCGGCGGGCTTACCCGCGCAATTGCGCTATGTCGGCTTCTGGGCGCGCGTCGGTGCCGCGCTGATCGACAGCGCGCTGCTCCTGATGCTGGTCGTGCCGCTCATCTACTGGATGTACGGGCCGAAGTATTTCGCCGAGCCCGACACCTTCCGGGGCGTGGGTGACCTGGTGATCAACTGGGTGCTGCCGGCGGTGGCGGTGATCGCCTTCTGGATCTATCGGCAGGCCACGCCGGGCAAGATCGTCATCGGGGCCCGCATCGTCGATGCCCGGACCGGCGAGCCGCCATCGACGGGGCAGCTGATCGGGCGTTACCTCGGCTACTACGTATCGATGCTGCCGCTCTTCCTCGGCCTGCTGTGGGTTGCCTTCGACGCGCGCAAGCAGGGATGGCACGACAAGCTGGCCGGCACCGTCGTCGTGCGCGACGGCGGCACCAAGCACGACTGAGACTGGTTTGGGCGACGGCCCGGATTCAGTGATAATCCGCGGCCGCAGCCGGGATGGCGGAACGGGTAGACGCACGGGACTCACAACGTCCCGGCAGTAACGGGACGTTGCGTCGAAGGCTAACTTCGCGCAGCGAAGTTAAGCTCGCAGTGCGAGCGGCCGGAGTCAAAATCCCGCTCGCTCCTTGCAGTAGGAATGCGCCGGGATGGCGGAACTGGTAGACGCACGGGACTCAAAATCCCGCGGTAGCAATACCGTGCGAGTTCGATTCTCGCTCCCGGCACCATCAAAGGGGCGCCACTCTGGCGCCGGAACGGAAGCATGGCCGGTACAGCCAGCGCCGCGCGCGAACTCGGGCTCGACGACTTCGACTTCGAACTGCCGCCCGGCCTGATCGCGCAGCATCCGCTGCCCGAGCGGACCGCGAGCCGGCTGCTGCACGTCGGCCCGTCGGGTCTTGGCGACCGGCAGTTCACAGACATCGAGCGTCTGCTCGACGCCGACGATCTGCTGGTCTTCAACGACACCCGCGTGATCAAGGCGCGGCTGCTGGGGCGCAAGCCCAGTGGCGGCCGGGTCGAGGCGCTGGTGGAGCGGGTGCTCGAACCGACGCTCGCGCTGGCCCTTGTGCGCACCAGCCATCGCCCGGCTACCGGCGCGACCTTCGTGTTCGCTGATGCGGTGACGGCGACGGTCGAGGGCCGCCGCGGCGACTTCTTCCTGCTGCGATTCGAGGAGGAAGTGCTGCCGTTGCTGGAGCGGTACGGCCACGTGCCGCTGCCGCCCTATGTTGCGCATGAAGACAGCGTCGTCGACGCCGAGCGCTACCAGACGGTCTTTGCCGACCGCGCCGGCGCCGTCGCGGCGCCGACCGCCGGCCTGCACTTCAGCCGCGCATTGCTCGACCGGCTGGCAGAGCGGGGCGTGCAGCAGGTGCGGCTGACGCTGCATGTTGGCGCCGGCACGTTCCAGCCGGTCCGCTGCGAGCGGCTGTCGGAGCACCGCATGCACAGCGAGTGGTACGAGATTCCCGCGGCCGCAGCCATGGCCGTGCAGCAGGCGCGCGAGGCCGGCCGTCGCATCGTCGCGGTCGGCACCACCAGCCTGCGCGCGCTCGAATCGGCCGCGTTCGACGACGGCATGGTCCGGGCAGGCAGCGGCGAGACGTCGCTTTTCATCACGCCGGGATTCCGCTTCCGCGTGGTCGACCGGTTGCTGACGAACTTCCACCTGCCGAAGTCGACCCTGCTGATGCTGGTGTCGGCGTTCGCGGGCTTCGACCGCATCCGCGCGGCCTATGCGCATGCGATCGCCGCCGGCTATCGCTTCTACAGCTACGGCGATGCGATGCTGCTCGAGCGCGAGCGATGAGCGCGGATTTCGAACTGCTCGGCACCGATGGCGGCGCACGTCGCGGCCGGCTGACGCTGGCCCACGGCAGCGTCGAGACGCCGGTGTTCATGCCGGTCGGCACCTACGGGACCGTCAAGGCCATGGCCCCGGACGAGCTGACCGCGGCCGGCGCGCAGATCGTGCTGGGCAACACCTTTCACCTTTGGCTGCGGCCGGGCCTCGATGTCATCGAGGCGCACCACGGACTGCATCGCTTCATGGGCTGGTCCGGCCCCATTCTTACCGACTCCGGCGGCTTCCAGGTGTTCTCGCTCGGCGCGCTGCGGCGGATCAGCGAGGAGGGCGTGCGCTTCGCCTCGCCGATCAACGGCGACCGGCTGCTGCTGACGCCGGAGGAGTCGATGCGCATCCAGACGGTGCTCGACTCCGACATCGCGATGGTGTTCGACGAGTGCACGCCCTACGAGATCGACGGCCGTCCCGCCACCCGTGACGAAGCGGCCACGTCGATGCAGTTGTCGCTGCGCTGGGCCCAGCGCAGCCGCGCCGAATTCGACCGGCTGGGCGAGGTGCAGGGCCGACGCAACGCGCTGTTCGGCATCGTGCAGGGCGGGATGTACGAGCCGCTGCGCGAGGAGTCGCTCGCCGGGCTCACGGCGATCGGCTTCGACGGCGAGCCGAAGAAGGACATGCTCCGCATCCTGCAGCACACCACGCCGCAGTTGCCGCGCGACCGACCGCGCTACCTGATGGGCGTGGGCACGCCCGCGGACCTGATCGACGGCATCGCCGCGGGCATCGACATGTTCGACTGCGTGATGCCGACGCGCAATGCCCGCAACGGCTGGCTCTTCACCCGCCACGGCGACCTCAAGCTGCGCAATGCGCGCTACCGCAATGACACCGGACCGCTCGATCCAACCTGCAGCTGCCCGACCTGCCGCCAGTTCAGCCGCGCCTATCTGCACCACCTTCAGCGCGTCAACGAGATCCTCGGCGCGCGGCTCAATACCGTGCACAACCTTTACTACTACCTCGGACTGATGCGCGACGCCCGCGAAGCCATCGCCGCCGGCCGCTTCGAGGCGTTCCGCAAGGCCTTTGCCGAGGATCGGGC
>JALORV010000361.1 GCA_025458735.1 Burkholderiaceae bacterium
GGGCCGTTGCCGATCAGCGTGGCGCCTTTCACCGGCGCGGTGATCCGGCCGTTCTCGATCAGGTAGGCCTCGGCCATGCCGAACACGAACTTGCCGTTGGTGATGTCGACCTGGCCGCCGCGGAACGCGGTGGCGTACAGCCCCTTTTTCACCGAGCGGATGATCTCCTGCGGATCATCGTTGCCGCTCAGCATGCAGGTGTTGGTCATGCGCGGCATCGGCAGGTGGGCGAACGACTCGCGGCGGCCGTTGCCGGTCGGCGCCGTCTTCATCAGGCGCGCGTTGAGCGAGTCCTGCAGGTAGCCGCGCAGGATGCCGTCTTCGATCAGCACGGTGCGCTGGGTCGGATTGCCTTCGTCGTCGACGTTCAGCGTGCCGCGCCGGTTCTCGAGCGTGCCGTCGTCCACCACGGTGACGCCGCGCGAAGCGACGCGCTCGCCGATGCGGCCGGCGAAGGCGCTCGAGCCCTTGCGGTTGAAGTCGCCCTCGAGGCCGTGGCCGACCGCCTCGTGCAGCAGGATGCCGGGCCAGCCCGGGCCCAGCACGACCGGCATCACGCCAGCCGGTGTTGGCCGCGCACGCAGGTTCACGAGCGCGGTGTCGACAGCGCGATGCGCGTAGTCGGCCAGCCGCTCCTCGGTGTAGTAGGCGAGGTCGACCCGGCCGCCGCCGCCGGCATAGCCCTGCTCGCGCTTGCCGTCGCCTTCGACGATCACCGTGACCGACAGGTACACCAGCGGCCGCACGTCGGCCGCGAGCACGCCGTCGCTGCGCGCCACCAGCACGACGTCGTAGTCGGCGCCGACCGTGGCCATGACCTGGCGCACGCGCGGATCGCGTGCCCGGGCAAAGCGCTCGATCAGCTCGAGCATGCGAATCTTGGCGGCGGCGTCGAGCGAAGCGACCGGATCGCCGGTGCCGTAGCGGGCGGCCTGCGGCCGCGGTGCGATGCGTGCGGCCACGCGCGTGCGGCCGCTGCCATGACGCGCAATGGCACGTGCCGCCACAGCGGCCTCCTGCAGCGCGTCGAGCGAGATGTCGTCGGAGTAGGCGAAGGCGGTGCGGTCGCCGGCGATCGCGCGCACGCCGACGCCCTGCTCGATGTCGAAGCTGCCGCTCTTGACGATGCCTTCCTCGAGCGAATAGGACTCGCTGCGCGTGTACTGGAAGTACAGGTCGGCATAGTCGGTGCGGTGCTCGAAGATCGTGGCGAGCGCGCCCTGCAGCTTGCCTTCGTCGAGGTCGTAGGGGTCGCGGTGGCCAGGCGTTCGAGGGCGGGGTCGGAGATTTTCATGCGTGGGCCAGGGCTCGGGCAGGCAAGGGGCGAAGTGTACGGGCGGCTCCGGCGGCGGTCGCCGCGGATCGCGCCCGCGCGGACGGGCGGTCAGAACACGCGGTGGGTCAGCGCCGGCAGCGATGCGCGACAGCGCGCAATGACGTTGGGGTCGATGTCGCCGACGACAACCCCGGGCCCGTCAGGGCGATTGGCGATCACTTCGCCCCAGGGATCGATCAGCATCGAGTGGCCGTAGGTGGCGCGGCCGTTGTCGTGTCGTCCGCCCTGGGCCGGTGCCAGCAGGTAGGCGAGGTTTTCGATCGCGCGGGCGCGCAGCAGGGTTTCCCAGTGGGCGCGGCCGGTGGTGGCCGTGAACGCGGCCGGCACCAGGATCAGGTCCGGCCGGCCCATGGCGCGGTACAGCTCCGGAAAACGCAGGTCGTAGCAGACCGACAGGCCGACCCGGAGCGACTGGCCCTCCGCGTCGAGCGAGAAGGTCGAAACGCTGCCGCCCGGTGCAATGGTGACCGCCTCGTCGTAGCTTTCGGTGCCGCGCTCGAAGCGGAACAGGTGCACCTTGTCATAACGCGCCACGCGCTCGCCGCGCGGATCGAACACCAGCGTCGTGTTGTAGACACGATCCGCTTCCGGAGCCTCCAGCGGCAGCGTGCCGCCGACCAGCCAGATCGCATGCTCGCGCGCCTGCTGCGCCAGGAACTGCTGGATCGGGCCGCGGCCGAGCGGCTCCCGCACGGCGACCTTGTCGGTGTCGCGCTCGCCCATCAGGCAGAAGTACTCGGGCAACGCGACCAGGCGCGCGCCGGTGGCAGCCGCCTGCGCGATCAGCGCCGCGGCGGCGGCGAGGTTGGCGTCGACACGGGTGGTCGACACCATCTGCACGGCGGCGACACGAACGGTGCCTGGCGCAGGCGGCGTGGCAGTCATCTGGGGGTCTCCGGAGTGTTGGCGGCAACGCGGCCGCGACGGGTGATCACCGGATCGTTGATGGTGCCGGTGATGTCGTATTCGAGCGCAAAGGCGCGCGACAGCGGTGCCCGCAGCACCATGTTCGCCAGCAGCGCGCCGAGTCCCACGATCGGATTGGCGATGCCGACCGCCAGCGCCGCCGTGGAGGCGTCGATTTCCGGCAGCACCACCAGGTGCAGGTTCTGCGCTTCGGTGCGCAGATCGACGCTGCCGGAGATCAGCGCGGCGGCGCTGGCGCCGGTCATGCTGAAGTTCTCGGTGGACAGCACGCCGCGCGTGACGGTCGCGTCGGCGCGGATGGCGCTGAAGGCGAAGCCTTCGCCGAAGGTGTCGCGGGTATCGGCCAGCAGCGTGCGCGACAGCGACTGCAGCGACAGCAGCGTCAGCAGGCGTCCGGCGCCGCGGTTGTCGACGCGCAGGAAGCGGCCGTCCTCGACCAGCAGGCCCAGCTTGCCCGACAGCGTCGCGTAGTCGATGTCCAGTGGCGAGCCGGTCCATTCGAGCTTGCCGTCGAGCTTGCCGTGGCCGCCGGCGACCGCGCCCGGAATGCCGAAGCGGCCGAGTGCTGCCCCGGCGTCGCGGGTGTCGAACGCAAAGCCGATGCGCATGATGCGGGCGCCCGTCGCGCCCGGGGCCCAGTCGCCCTGCGCGGTCAGCTTCAGATCGGGGTTGGTCACGGTCAGCCGGCTGAGGTTCCAGGCCGCCACGTTCCCGCTCATCGAATTGGTCGCCGTCAGCTCGAGCTGGCCGAGCTTGAGCGCGCCCATCTCGAAATTCTCGATCGCCACTTCGAACGAAGGCAGCTGGCGGGTCGGGGTCTGCAGCACGTCGACCACTTCGCTCTTCTTGCCGGCAGGGATCACCAGTTTCGAGAGCCGCGCCGTCACATGGCCGAGCCCGCCGGATCCGCCGGCCGGCCCCGGGCGCCAGCCGATGTGGCCGACGATGCCATCGGACACGACATTGGCGTCGTAGCCGCCGCTCGCCGTGCGGCTGGCTCCGAGCGTGACATTGCGGAAGATGCGCCGCTCGAGCACCAGCTCGGGCGTGCGCAGGGCAAAGTGGTCGACGCGCAGCGCGCTGTCGGCGGCGGCCGTGGGAGCGCCGGTGCTGAGGTCGAGCCCGAGCCACTGGTTCCAGGCAGCCACATCGAGGCGCGGCACGGCGACCAGCACCAGCAGTCCGTTCTCGGGCAGGTTGGCGGGCTCGTTGATCGCCACTACGCCGCGCGTGAGCCGCAGCCCGTCGCGCTCGCGCCGCCGCTCCAGGTGCATGCCGAACAGTTTTCCGGCCGCCACGCGCAGCTCATCGCGGCCGTCTTTGCTGCTGTGGTCGAGCCGCAGCGGCAGCGCCTCCGCAGCCGACTTGCGCAGCGGGGGCAGCCCCTCGAAGGCGAGGCCGACGAGATCGCTGTCGACCTGGGTCGTGTAGCCGCCGTCGCGGACGGTGACGCTCGCCGCGTAGCGCGCGCTGCCC